>JAQWAJ010000185.1 GCA_028707745.1 Bacteroidales bacterium
GGATGTTCCTTGCTCCGGTTCGCGGAGGAGGAAACGACAGGCCTTCCCAAACGGCTGATCATTTCAGTGCAGAAAGAGTCCTTTGGCAGTCGGATTCCGATCGAACCGTCAGGTGCAGGGAGGTTTTGAGCCAGGTTTCTGGCATGCGGGAAAATCAGGGTCAGGGGATCAAGAGTCTCCTTCATGACTTTCCAGGTCAGTTCGGGGGTGTCCTGTGTATACCTCTCGGCCATTTTTATATCGGAAACCAGGATCAGCATGCTTTTTCCGTCGGGCCTTTTTTTGATCTGTAAGACGCGCTCAACCGCAGCAAAATTTGTCGCATCACAACCGATTCCCCATATCGTATCGGTAGGATACAGAATCACTCCGCCCCGGCTCAGAACCTCAACAGCCTGTGACAGATCATCAGTGTCAAAAGTCATTTTATCGTTGATTGCCATATAGTTGACGAAGATAATAATATTTTTTCCAAACGTAAAGTGCTGAAAATCTAGATACTTGCCATCCGGCTTTCCCGTCAAGGAACCCCAGTCGTATGCAATATTCACTAAACCAGCGCCATACAAAATGAACTAAGGCGGTTGCAAGCCCGGATCTGATGCCCTGATCGAAATAAAATTTTGCTGAAATCCGTGCAAATTGTTCTGTTTTTGCCACTTGTTCTTCCAGGGTATAGACCGACCAGTGCAGCAAATCGGCTTTTAACCGGACTACTGAACAGCCCTTATCCATCCGGATAAAATCGTGAGGATCTAACCCCGCCCATCTGGCTTTCCTCCGGTCAAACAACCGGAGCTTCCGGTCGGGATACCAGCTGGTATGCCGCATCCATTGGCCGCAAAAGTTGTTTCTCCTGTTCAGGTAATATCCGTCGTGTTTCCAGTTTTCCCTGACTTTTATGATCTCCTGTTTAGCTTCTGCGGAGAGGGCTTCGTCGGCATCGAGCGAAAGGATATGGTCGAAAGAGGCCATCTGAAGGGCTCTGTTTTTCTGCGTGACATATCCGTCGAAAGCATGTTGTTCAAAGCGTACCCCGCATTGCCGGCAAATTTCCGCCGTGGAATCCGTGCTGAACGAATCGAGTACCAGTATCTCATCGGCAACGTCAGTCAGAGATTCCAGACAACGCCGGATATCCTTTTCTTCATTGAATGCAATGATAACCGCTGATAATTTAACCATAACCCGGTTTACGAAATATTGTATTCCCTCAAAGCGTCGTTCAGGGTCGTTTTCAGGTCAGTCGAAGCCTTACGCTTGCCAATGATCAGCGCGCAGGGCACCTGATATTCTCCTGCCGGGAATTTTTTGGGGTAGGTTCCCGGGATCACCACGGATCCGGGAGGTACATATCCCCGGTATTCAACCACTTCCTTTCCCGAAACATCCATCACATGCGTTGATCCCGTGATCACCGTATTGGCTCCGAGAACTGCCTGATGTCCGATTCTGGCACCTTCCACAATAATGCATCTCGATCCGATAAAGGCATGGTCCTCAATGATGACCGGGGCAGCCTGTACGGGCTCCAGAACTCCGCCGATGCCCACGCCTCCGCTCAGGTGCACGCCTTTGCCGATTTGGGCGCAAGACCCCACGGTGGCCCAGGTGTCGACCATGGTCCCTTCATCCACATAGGCGCCGATATTCACATACGAAGGCATCAGGATGACTCCCGGAGCGAGATAGGCGCCATACCGGGCCACGGCCTGGGGAACTACCCGGACTCCCTGCCCGGCATAATCCTGTTTCAGCGGTATTTTATCATGAAACTCCAGCGGACCGGCCGTCAGGGTTTCCATCTTTCGTATCGGGAAATAGAGAATTACTGCTTTTTTCACCCACTCATTCACCACCCATCCGTCTCCTTCAGGCCGGGCAACACGAATCCGCCCCTTGTCGAGCTCTTCGATAACCATTTCGATAGCCTCGCGGTATTGGGGCAAACTCAGCAAGGTGCGGTCTTCCCAAACCTGCAATATGAGTTTTTTTTGTGCTTCCATTCTGGTATTCTTTGAACATCAAAGATAGCGCATTGCCATTGTTTTTTATAATTTGCACCTGAATCGCACTTAATACTATCGCTATGTCAATCTCCGGTCTTCCTGTTCTGAATGATATCCTGCTCGCGCATAAACGCATAAGCCCCTATATTCATCATTCTCCGGTTATGACCTCCTCGGGCATCAATGAGATGCTGGGCGCGGAGTTTTACTTCAAGTGTGAAAATTTACAAAAGGTCGGGGCCTTTAAATTCAGGGGTGCAACAAATGCCGTATTATCCCTGACACCCGAGGAACTCCGTCATGGAGTAGGGACCCACTCCTCCGGCAACCATGCTGCAGCCCTGGCGCTGGCTGCCCGAAACGCCGGAGTGCCGGCCTATATCGTTATGCCCTCGACGGCTCCTGCCATCAAAAAGGCCGCAGTCGCGAGTTACGGGGGAATCATTACCTACTGCGAACCCACTCAGGCAGCCAGGGAAAGTACTATGGACCGGATACAGAAAGAAACCGGATGCACGTTTATCCATCCTTATAACCGGTTTGAGATCATTGCGGGGCAGGGGACTGCCGCTCTGGAACTTCTCGATAGTTGTCCGCAGCTGGATGCCGTGATGGCTCCGGTCGGCGGGGGAGGTTTGCTCAGCGGAACGGCCATAGCCGCCAAATCCATTAATCCGGATATCAGCGTCTGGGCCGGTGAACCCGCCAATGCCGACGATGCCTTCCGGTCGATGCAGTTCGGATCGATTCAGCCAGCCCTACCTTCGAATACCATTGCCGATGGTTTGTTGACTTCACTCGGTACTCTCACTTATGAAGCGATCCGCAGCCATGTCGATTGCATCATGCTCTGTCCCGAATCGTTCATTCTTGAAGCCATGAAGCTTATCTGGGAAAGGATGAAAATAATCATTGAACCCAGCTCCGCAGTACCGCTCGGCGCTTTGATGGCTAACCCCGGGCTGGGCTGGAAAGGCAAGAAAATCGGGATAATTTTAAGCGGCGGTAACTGTAAACTGGAACTCGCTTAATTTCTGAACCAGCGAAGCCCGTCACGCGTTAAGCGTTACGCGTAACGTACTACAACGCAATCCTGCAGCTCACGGGCCTGTGATCCGAGTACTTCACCTTGCTGATCTGATAGTCGCTGGAGCCCATCTCCCTGGAGTGGAGAATGTAATCGATCCGCAGTGGGGCCTTGAGGTTTGGAAAGGTAATCCCTAGCCACCGGCCGCCTGATCGGAAACTGTCATACAGATTACTTCCGATTTTATGCGTGGTATAACTGATAGGAGTATCATTGAAATCCCCGCAAACGATAACCTTGTAAGGCGATCCGTCAATGCTGGCCCTGACCTGATCAGCCTGGCTCGCCCGCTTGATATATGCCCCTCTCATCCGGCGGGAGATCTCGGTGATCTTATCCCGGGGAATCCGGCTCTTGTTTGTGGTAGTATCGATCCACTGAAACTCATCGCGGTCGAAATGAATCGACTCGAGATGATTATTATATACCCTGATGGTATCAGTGCCGAAAAGGAGATCGGCATACAGCATCAGGTTTTTGGTGTCGGTAAAATGTTCATGACCACTCCTGATGATCGGATACCGGCTGAAAATCGCCAGTCCCTGCTTGCGCCCGGGAGATGAAAAATTGAATTCCTCGACCGAGAACGGCAGAAAAGAGAGCTGGCTTTTAATATACTCACTGCTGAATTTGCCGGTGCCCTGCACTGCATACTCCTGAAAGCAAAGGATATCGGGTTTTACTCCCGCTGTATAGGCTAAAATCTTTTCACCCTGATCCTTGATCCCCGACCACCTGACAATGTCGAACAGCTTGACATTGTACGTCATCACATGGATCTTGTTTTTATAAGCCGGATCTGAATTCCCGGGCATGGGAATCTGGAAGGTGTTGGCTATGGAACCCCATAGGGCAATGATCAGAATAACCGGAATGATACAGGCTTTGCTCCTGAACGAGAGGAATATCACAGCAAAGGCAAATTGTATGGCGATGAGGGCAGGGAAAAGAAGTCCGAAAAAGGCAAGTGGCCAAACAGTGGCCGGACTGACCCATTGGCTCAGGTAACAGGCAGCCAGCGGTAGCACCGTGAACAGGTAGATGATGAAGAGTATCCGCCTCAGTGCTTTATGCATGATTTAGTTTTTACTCGATTTAAAAAGGATGTCCTTCTCTTCCTTCGAAAGGCCATCATAACCGGTCTTCGAAATTTTATCCAGTATCTGGTCAATCTTTCGCTGCTCGGCTGCCCGGCGGGCATTGTACTCCAGGTCGGATTCAGGGCGACCTTCCGGTTTTTTATATTTCACCTTCATGACCGGCCGGCGTTTGAACAGACTGACAAAGCTGTCCATGAACCGGCTGAAACCCCTCGAAAGGTCTTTCCCCTGGCGGAGTTGTATGGCATACAGAAATCCGAACAGGGCTCCCCCGAGATGCGCCAGATGACCACCCGCGTTGCCCGATCGGATACTCAAAACATCAATCAGAACGGTCACTATGGCAATATATTTGATTTTGACGGGCCCGACAAACATCATATAAATAGTGTAATCGGGCATATAAAAAGCAATCGCCATAACGATAGCCAGAACAGCAGCCGAGGCACCCAAAGCAACACTGAGCGGAACCGCTTCCTGAAAGGCCGGAAACAGGTTAAAGGCCAGCACATATACCAGTCCGCCTGCCAATCCTCCCAGCAGGTAAACCGAAATCAGCTTCTTGGGGTTCAGATATTCAAGAAAGATCTTTCCAAACCAATAGAGCCAAAGCATATTGAAAAGGATATGGAAAAAATCGTAGTGTAAAAACATGTAACTAACAATGGTCCAGGGTTTTTTGAGTATCATGGCCGGATCAGCCGGGAG
>JAQWAJ010000186.1 GCA_028707745.1 Bacteroidales bacterium
AATGCTCGGAGGCATCGATGCCAATCACGGAGAGCCGATGAATGGCTGGGATACAGATAATTTCCCGACCAACCTGTATGAAGCCATCGAAGCCATGATGGTCGTTCTGGAGTATGGCGGTCTCGGCAACGGTGGTTTTAATTTCGATGCCAAACTGAGGCGAAATTCGACTGATTTAGAGGATCTGTTTGTTGCGCATATCACCGGGATGGATACTTTTGCGCGTGGATTGCTGATTGCCGACAAGCTTTTAAACGAAAAACGGATCAATGATTTCCGGGATAACCGGTATCTGTCGTTTCACGAACCCGATGCGCTTAAGTTTGAGAAAGGCGAACTCGGTATCGAAGATCTTTACAACATGGCCATCGAAAAAGGAGAACCTGAACTCCAGTCGGGAAAACAGGAACTGATTGAATCAATAATTAATAATGCAATATGAGAACCAAACCAGTCAGATTAATCACTGCACTGCTGATAAGCGGAATGTGCCTATCCGGAGTTGCATACGGACAATATGGAAGTCGCGGAGGCTACTCCTGGGTTGATGATACCCATTACACCGAAATGCAGAAAGGCAAAGACGGCAAGGATGTCAAAATGAGTGTTGACGTTTTGACGGGCAAAGCCAAGCCTTATGCAGAAAAAACCAGGGCCGGAGTAAAACCGGGGGTAAGTGTAACGGTAAAAGACGGCGAATTATATTATTCAGATGGGACAACGGCTCCGCTCAGGCAGATCACAGCCAATCCCGGAACAGAGGTCAATCCCCGGTTATCCCCGGATCAGAAAAAGGTTGCATTCACACGCGACAACGATCTGTATGTGATCGATCTGGAAACCAACCTGGAACATCGGCTGACCACTGACGGTACCAACCTGATATACAACGGTTATGCGTCGTGGGTTTATTTCGAGGAGATTCTGGGCCGTGGTTCACAGTATTGCGCATTTTACTGGTCGCCCGACAGCAAAAAGATTGCTTTCCTGCGGTTCGACGATACCGAAGTGCCGTTATATATCCTGATGAGAGGCGATAGTTTGCATGGAGCTCCCGAATACACCCGCTACCCGGTTCCGGGCGATCCCAATCCGAAGGTAAAACTCGGATTCGCCGACCTCGAAACCGGAAAGCTGAGTTGGGCAAAATTCGATTATCAGGTCGACCAATACATTGCCTGGCCGACCTGGAAACCCGACTCCAAAGAGATGATGATCCAGGTTCTGAACCGCGATCAAAACCACATGCAGTTTTTCATGGTCACTCCGGAAACCGGCGATCTGAGAAAAATTTACGATGAGCAACGCCCTACCTGGGTTGACTTTTTTGAAGATATTTATGCGCTTTCGAACGGGTCCGGTTTTATCATAAACAGTTACCGGAACGATTGGCACAACCTCTATTATCACAACTGGGACGGCAAGCAGCTGGCCCATCTGACCGATGTTAAATGGAGGGTGAGCGGTATCACCAAAGTAGATGAAGCCAAAGGAATCGTTTATTTTACCGGTCGTCCTGAGTCAACTGAGAATCATCTGTTTAGCGTCAAACTCGACGGAACCGGTATGACACAGCTCACCGAAGGAGCCGGAACCCACCGGGCCTCACTTTCACCGGATGGGTCCTATCTGATTGATAGCTGGAACAGTGTGATGGTCCCCGGCAGAAAAGAGCTGCGCGACAAAAACGGTAAACTGGTCAGGCTGCTGAGTGAAACCAAGCTGGAGTTTGATCCTGCGAAAAACCAACGTTCTGAATACGTGCGCATTCCAAGCACCGATGGATTTATGTTGCCGGCAGTCATCACCTATCCGGTCAATTTCGATGCAACCAAAAAGTACCCGGTTGTCTTCACGATTTACGGAGGTCCGGATGCCGGATCGGTCACCAATTCTTTCAACGGATACACGCCCCGCTGGTTTGCTCAGAACGGCATCATCACCATCAATATCGATCACCGGGCATCAGGCCAGTTCGGTAAAAAGGGGATCGACTATATGTGGCGCAACCTGGGCAAATGGGAGATGGTGGATTATGGTGAAGCGGTTAAATGGCTGCGCACCAAACCTTACGTAGATGCAACCAAAATGGGCATCACCGGAGGATCTTACGGCGGGTATACCACCTGCATGGCACTGACTGCCGGAGCCGACTACTGGACACACGGCATGGCACTATACAGTGTTACCGACTGGGGTTTGTATGACAATATCTATACCGAGCGGTTCATGGATACTCCGCAGCAAAATCCCGAAGGTTATAAAAATGGAACGGCCATGCGATATGCCAGCCAGCTGAAAGGAAAACTGTTCATCGTGCACGGGGAGATGGATGATAATGTTCATATGCAGAACAGCATCCAGCTGATCAGCAAGTTACAGGATCTGAACAAGGAATTTCAGTTCATGATGTATCCAAACGGTCGTCATGGCTGGGGTGGCCCAAAAGCCCAGCACGTGGCCGAATTGCAGAATAAATTCTGGCTGAAGGAATTTTTCGGAAAATAATTATCATGCGAATTATCATTGCGTAAGGAAGTTCACCTCAATAGTTTTGCCTAAATCAAATTTGAAAAAATGAGTCGTCGTTTATTAATACGTGATGTCACTCTCCGGGATGGTC
Source organism: Bacteroidales bacterium (assembly GCA_028707745.1). Classification (GTDB taxonomy): domain Bacteria; phylum Bacteroidota; class Bacteroidia; order Bacteroidales; family UBA12481; genus UBA12481. The sequence continues at coordinate 2,624 of JAQWAJ010000186.1, forward strand.
AGCAATCTCTTTTTGCCACCCGTATGAATCAGGATCAGGTGGATCGTCTGTTGCCGATTTACAAGGATGCAGGATTTTATGCACTTGAAGTTTGGGGCGGGGCTGTTCCCGATTCCATCATGCGTTTTCTGAACGAAGATCCATGGGTCCGTCTGGAGAAAATCAAAAAAGCGATCGGGTCGGCCTCACACCTGACTGCTCTTTCGCGTGGACGGAATCTTTTTGGATATAGTCCTTATCCTGAATCTGTTATCGAAGGGTTCAACCGTAATTCGGTTCAATCCGGAATCTCAATCATGCGGATTTTCGATGCTTTAAACGATACTGACAATATCCGGAGCACCATCAAATATGTCAAGGAAAATGGCGGATTAGCCGATTGCGTGGTATGCTACACGGTAGATCCGAGATTTTCCAGGAAAGAGAAGCTTCATGCATTTCTGCACGGGAAGAAGCTCCCGAAAGAGATCTTCACCACAGGTTATTTCGTGGGTAAGGCCAAAGAGCTGGAAGCTATGGGAGCAGACATGATCACCATTAAGGATATGGCCGGTTTGATTAACCCGGCTAAATCCGGCGAGCTGGTTAAGGCTTTCAAGGACAACCTCAGGGTTCCGGTTGATTTTCATACTCACTGCACTCCTGGTTATGGGGTCAGCGGAGCTCTTATGGCGATCGTCAACGGCGTGGATATCGTCGATACGGCCATCATGAACTTTGCCGGCGGCCCGGCAGCCCCTTCATTTGAAATCATCCAGTTGTTCTGCGACAAGATGGGTATCGAAACAGGGGTAAACCTTGAAGCAGTAGTGGAAATCAATAAGATCCTCAAAAGCATCCGGATCGAGATGGGCGATATCGACAGCCTGAAAATCTATCCGATTGATTTTAACATCATTACAGATAAGCTTCCTGCAGAAATTGACAGTCTGTTCGATGAAGCCATCGTGCTGGCCAAGGCCAACAAAACGGATGAACTTCAGGAAGTATGCCAGAAAATCGAGCGGTACTTCAACTTCCCGGAACCTGATGAGCAGGTAAAACTGGCTGAAATTCCCGGCGGGATGTACACGAATATGACCTCGCAGTTGAAGCAGTTAGGCCAGGAGCATCTCTGGAACAAAGTTCTCGAAGTTATTCCGACGGTCCGTTTGGCAGCCGGCTGCCCTCCCCTGGTGACTCCAACAAGCCAGATTGTAGGGGTTCAGGCTGTTAACTGTGTGGTTGACCAAAACAGTGGCAAGCCTTTTTATACCAATAATTCCAGTCAGTTTGTGAACCTGGTTAAAGGGCAGTATGGCAAAACCCCGATCCCTATTGATCCGGAGTTCAGGCTGAAGATTGCCGGCACCCGCGAAGAGATTCCTTTCAATACCGAAGGATATGTCAAGCAGCCCAATCCGGCATTCCCTGAATATGGCGAAAATGTCAGACTGGCCAACAATGAAAAAGAGGAGTTGCTGCTGGAGCTTTTCCCCAACGTGGCGACCAAGTTTTTGACCGACCGGGTGAACCGGATACACATGGAAAAAAAGCTGGCAGCTGAGCGCGAAAAACAGCGTCTGCATGAAGAGGCTCAGGCGCAATTCCTGGCGATGACACCTGAAGAGCGATATGACCGTCTGCTCAGAGGAATTGCCGAGTCGTTTTAAGAAATTCACAGCAATAGCGGAAAGGAGGACAATACATAATTGGTAAGGTCCTCCTTTTCTTTTAACCCACTGGTGATGAAAATCTCAAAAGCATATTGTAACTTGTTATCCAATCAAACGGTAAAGGATTAGGTTAATGTCTTCCCAGATTTTTTTGTTTCAGTTACTGTTGATCTTTGCCCTGATTTGCTCCGGACAGATGGCATTTGCCTTGTACACCCGACGAAGTGCCAGCGGTGCCCTGTACCTCTCGCTATTCATGGGATCTGCCTTCCTCTGGTCGCTCGGATCTCTTATGGGATTAACGGCCCCGACCATCAGCTTAGACTACTTCTGGCTGGCATTTTCGTTTCTGGGGGTAACAACAACAACAGTTTTGTTCCTGGCATTCGCATTGGACTACAGCCACAATACCCGATGGCTCAGGTGGAAATACTTTATACCGATTTCAATATTGCCCCTGACGATTCAGATTTTAGCCTGGATACCCGAAACCCGGCATCTGTTGTGGGAGGTCGTTGAAACCGGCGAAAATATTCAAAAATTCATCTATTCGTATGGATGGGTTTTCTGGATTTTCTATTCCTATTCCTATCTGCTGATCGGCTACCCGTTCCACAAAAACCGGGTCGCCGTTGGGCCCCCTCAGCGCGAT
>JAQWAJ010000187.1 GCA_028707745.1 Bacteroidales bacterium
TTCCGGCGGATGTTCGTCTCCGGGAACGTGCTCGTGCCCTTCAAGTACGACGGCAAAGTGATCCCGAAGAACGTCGCCGACCTCGAGGTCTCCCGGAACATGCTGACTATCATGCTCTACTTCCTCGCGTTTACGGGGCCATTGTCAACAAAACCAGCGTTGATGGAATATTGGCGCTGAATTGCAATGTCACCGACTTTTATGCCGCAAATAAATATCCGGTTTACCTGTATTACAATCCCTATCAGGAAGATAAGACCGTAACCTGGTCATCCGATAGTCCTGTGGATCTGTACGATGCGGTTACAAAAAAATATCTGACTAAAGGGAAGCGTGGAAATATCAAGTTTAGTCTGCCGGCCGGTGAAGCCTCCCTGGTTTACGTGCTACCCGAAGGCACCCGCCTGAAATCCGAAGAATTAAAACCTTAGAACCTATCAATAATCGAAAATTATGAAAAAACAGCTACTACTGGTGTTGATACTCTTCCTGTCCGGATCGCTGTTTGCCCAGCGGACGATCGAAGGAACGGTAAAAGATGCCAAAACCGGTGAAACACTGATTGGCGTTTCGGTGCAGGTGAAGGGCACCGGAATTGGTGCAGCCACCAACATCGACGGTAAATACACCCTCAGATCAGGTCAGTTGACCGAATCCTCGGTGATCTCATTTTCGTATGTCGGTTATACTCCAAAGGATGTCATCGCCGGTAACCAAACGGTTATCGACATGGCGCTGGAACCCTCATCCGTGATGCTCGAAGAGTTGGTGGTAATCGGTTACGGATCGGTCAAGAAACGCAATGTACTCGGGGCCGTCAGCGCGATAAACAACAAGGAACTCACCAAGCTGCCTGTAGCCGATGTTGCCCAGACTCTCCAGGGGCGGGCTGCCGGTGTACAGGTCACGCAGAATACGGGAGCCCCGGGTGAAGGCGTTTCGGTGCGTATCCGTGGTGCGGGGTCAATCAATTCGAGTAACGACCCCCTCTATATTGTCGACGGTATTGCCACGGCAAATGCACTGAGCATTCTTTCGCCCAACGATATTGAAACCATGACGATTTTGAAAGACGCCTCATCTGCAGCCATTTACGGATCCCGCGCCAACAACGGTATCGTGCTGATCACGACAAAGAAAGGTGTGAAAGGCGCAACCAAGGTGACCTATCGTGGTCAGACCGGCTTCCAGCAAGCCACTCACCTGACCAAGATGGTCAACACCACCGATTATGTCACAATTTACAATGAGGCCGCTACCAACGACAATGCAAACCTCCCGTCAAGCCTGCAGCGCAGTCTGATCAGCACCGAAGATGCTGCCAGATTTGACAATGTAAACTATGTGGATGAGCTGTTACAAACGGCACCCATCAATTCGCATGAACTCTCTTTTTCGGGAGGGAACGAAACAACAAATTATCTGTTATCCACCTCCTATTTCAATCAGAAAGGCATTATCACCGGAACCGGCTATTCCCGCGGAACCATCAGGCTTGCCGTGAACACCGAAGTGAACAAATGGCTGTCTGCCGGGATGAACATCCTGTCGGGAATGTCGGGCAACGATATGATCGGCAGTTCGGGTGACGGATATGGCGGAAACGGCGGCAGTGTGATCCGTTACGCCTTCTTTCGTAACCCGGCCATTCCGATCCGCTTTGCTGACGGAACTTATGTTGACCGTCCGGCTGAGTATTTCGGAAGCCAGGTTTTCGATTCCTACCTGGGCGATGGATATAATCCCATCGGCATGGCCGACTACAACGACAACAACCGTAAAGACGACAATTTCCTAGGCACGGCCTACTTCACTGCCAAAATCACCGACAAACTGAAGTTTACCACCAATCTCGGTATGGATTACCGGAATTCCATCTCCCGGAAGTTCACTCCAACCTGGGGTACACTGGATAGAATCAATGCCAAAAACGGTTTGAGCATCGGTACCGAAAGGGTTGCCAACTGGACCATCAACAATGTGTTGAATTACGAAACCAAATTCGGTGAGGATCATACATTTTCGGCCATGGTGGGTTTTGAAGCCAATAAAAATCATGGAAAAGGGCTCTATGCCAGCGACATGGATTTTCCGGTCGAGCAGGCAGAGCTGATCTATATCGGCAACGGTCTGGGAATCAAAACCAGCAGTCAGAGCGAGTATGCCTCCACCCTGGCTTCATTCTTCGGCCGGGCCAGTTACGATTACAAGGGCAAATACTATGTGTCGGGGACCCTCCGTCGTGACGGTTCATCCAGGTTCACCGGCGACAATAAATGGGGCACCTTTTACTCCCTGTCGGGAGGATGGATACTGAAACAGACCAACCTGCTGAAAGATGTTGACTGGCTGAACAACCTGAAACTTCGTGCAGGCTATGGCGCCATTGGAAATCAGGATATCGGCCTTTATGCCGCCAGTGACCGGATCTCCCCTTACTACAACTATCCTTTCGGGGGCATCTCCAACAGCGGTTATGCACAGTCAGCCCTGGGCAACTCCAATCTGAAATGGGAAACCAGTTATCAGTACAATGCCGGAGTGGATGCCGAGTTCTGGACCGGGGCGCTATCCGTATCTCTGGATTATTTCTATCAAGTCACTGAAAACATGCTCGTTAAAGCGCCAAACCCGCCTTCAACCGGATATGCCGAAGCCGCCTGGATCAACAGTGGATCGGTTCTCAACTCCGGAGTTGAGCTGGAGGTTCTTTACCGTCATGCTAAAAAAGAAGACTGGGGCTATTCCATCGGAGGAAACCTCACTTTCCTGCATAACGAGGTACTCTCGCTGGATGCTCCGCTCTATGGTGGACGGGTTGAGACGGGTATCTATGCCACACAAACTGAAGTCGGTTATCCCATTGGCTCATTCTATCTCCTCGAAATGGCGGGCATCTTTCAGAACGAGGCCGACATTTTACTGTCAGCTTATCAGGGAAGCGATATTAAACCCGGCGATGTAAAATTCGTGGACCAGAACCTTGACGGGTACATCGATAATGAAGACCGCATACACATGGGCAGCGCGATTCCAAAGCTCATGGGCGGCATTAACCTGACCGGCAATTACAAGAATTTTGATCTGAGCGTGTTCTTCCAGGGTGCTTATGGAAACAAAATCTATGTGCAGGTTGAACAGGATATTGAAGGGTTTTATCGAGGTTTTACCGTTACGCAGCGCTATTTCGATGAACGATGGACCGGCGAAGGCACCTCCGATACCCAGCCCAGGGCATCCTGGACGGCCAAATCAAATAACGCCCGTCCTTCATCGAGATTCCTCGAAGACGGTTCGTATGTAAGATTGAAAAACCTGCAGTTCGGATATACGATACCCGCTCATCTGCTTAAAGCGATCAGCCTGTCACAGGCAAGGGTATATGTTTCAGCCAGCAACCTCTTTACACTGACCAAATATACCGGTCTCGATCCGGAAATGACCGTCAGTAACAACTCAACCTCCGAGGGTGACCGTGCAAACGGCATCGACTGGGGAACTTACCCGTCGGCCAGGGTGATCATGTTTGGACTTGACATCACATTTTAATCACAACAGCTATGAAAAGGTATTTTAACCAAATAATATTCGCCGCAGCTCTGGGATTTTCAGTGATTATCATGAGCGCCTGCGATGATTTCCTCACCGAGGATCTGAAGGGCAGTTTCTCGTCCGACACCTTCTACCAGAATGACAAACAGGCCATTCAGGCCGTAAACGGATGCTATCATGCCATCACTTTCTGCAGTTTCAACAACGCCATGTGGGTTTTTGGCGATGTAGCCTCCGACGATGCCGTAAAAGGCGGAAATCCGGGTGACCAATCGGAAATCACCTATATCGATGAGTTCAATACCGATGCAAACAACGGTATCATAATCAATTACTGGGGCTATGCCTATGAAGCCATAGCCCGGGCAAACAATGTGATCGCCAACGTGCCGGCTGTAACGATGGATGAAACGCTGAAGAACCGGATCCTCGGCGAAGCGAAGTTCATCAGGGCATACAGTTATTTCAACCTGGTCAATGTTTTCGGAAAGGTTCCGCTGAAACTGTTCCCGCAGCTCACCCAGGAGACCATTCACGTTGGATTGAGCGAAATATCAGACATTTATGCACAGATCGAGACGGATTTGAACGATGCCATTGCCGTGCTTCCGGTTTCCTACACTTCGTCGGATGTCGGTCGCGTTACCCGTGGCGCAGCCCTGGCCCTGCTGGGAAAAGCCCAGCTCTATCAGGAGAAATGGTCGATGTCGCTCTCCAGCTTCCAGCAGCTCGAGAACCTCGGGATATATAGGTTGTTGCCGGATTATGCCGGTTTGTTCAAGCTGAAAAACGAGAACTGCAATGAAAGCATTTTTGAGATCCAGCATCTTTCCAACCAGAACCCTTTCACCGGAAGTGCCCTGAACCAATGGTTTGCACCGCCGGCTGAGGGGGGTTATTACTTTAACGCCCCCACCCAGAGTCTGGTTGATGCCTTTGAAAAGAGTTCCACCGGCGAAGTTGATCCGCGACTGGATATTTCCATTGGCCGCGATGGGCAACCCTGGCTGAACGGAGATATCTTCAGCGCTTCGTGGTCACCCACGGGCTTTCTCACAAAAAAACACCAGCAACCGTTGTCAGAAGTTTCCTCCTCGCTCAAAGGCGACGGCGATCTGAACTACATCTATCTGCGTTATGCCGATGTTTTACTGATGAAGGCAGAAGCATTCAACGAATTAAACAATGCCGATTCAGCTTTGACGAACCTGAACCGGGTCAGGCAACGTGCCCGTGCCTCTTTTAACGGGACCCCGCCAGCCGATTTGCTGCCGGATATCACTACGACAAGCCAGAGCGTCATCCGGACCACCATCCGGAATGAGCGCCGGGTGGAACTAGCACAAGAGTTTCACCGCTATTTCG
>JAQWAJ010000188.1 GCA_028707745.1 Bacteroidales bacterium
CCAGAATCATCGAAATATATAACCATGCAAATGCCCAGAGGTGCACCGACCAGCGCAGGGAGGTTTGCTTGTCGTAATAGGGTTTCAGATAGCCTCCGGCGTAGAGGAAGGCGGTAGCGGAGGTGAAGTTGATCAGGAGTATAAAAAAGGAGGAGAGGGTATCGGGAACCGTATAGGCGAGGAGGTTGGGAAGCGGATTTGTAATGAGACGAGGGAACAATGCCGCTACACTGGTGAGTGCGATCATCAGAAATATCAGGCAGAGGGTATAGCCGTAACGAGTTGATTTCGGGAGAATAAAAACTCCGAAACTCAGTATCATCAAACCTAAAAACAGTAGCGGTATCATCGTTTGATTTCTGCCGCGAAGATACGAAAAGGGGCTAAAGGCGCAAGGTCGGGCATCAATAGACTCTGATGACAATTACTTTTCCATTGATATTCAGCTTCCCGGTTTTTATCTGATAAACGTAAATTCCCTGGTGCAGAAGGTGCCGGTAGGTGATTGTTCTGGCCGTTTTTTCGGGAACAGATCCTTCAAAAATCCGGCAAACCTTCTGACCGTCGGGCATGAAAAGATCAATCGTTACCACCTCACTTTCGGGTAAGTAAAGCTGAAAATTGATCTCAGATCCGGATATCGGATTCGGGAATATACTGATGCCGGAGGTGACCGGATTAACGATAACCTGGCAGGTTTGCATATTACCTACACATCCTACTGCTGATATCTGCCGTATCCCCAAATTGAAAACCCCTTCGGTGTCCCAGGTGTAGGTGAGCATGCATGTGGATCCGCTCTGTACCACTTTTTCGTCAACCGACCAGATATAAGCACAGGCCTGATTTGCCGTTGAGTCCACCCAATAGCTCTTGCAGGTCCCGGTACACACCTCATCAGCCAATGGAAACTGAGCTGATGCTCTTAGCGAGCCGCAGGTCAGAATAGCCAGATAAGCCAGATACCGGAACCGGCAAAGCATAATGGGACTGCTGTTTAATTATGCCAGATTTGCGACGTCATAATCTGAGGCTCCACAGTCAGGGTAACCACGTTGGTGGTTACAGAGCCGAAACCACCTCCTGAAGTCTGGATCAGGTGATATTTTGTGGTCTGGGTCAGGGCGCCAGGTTCATACGTTAGTGCTATAGCTCCTGAGATGACGTTCCAGGTTGCCCCTCCGTCGATCGAGTATTCCCACTGATAGGTATATACCCCGTTTCCACCGGTAGGCTCTGTGGCTGAGATCGGAGCAGGTGTTGAATTGTAGCAGATGGTTTGATCGGCTGCAGCGGTACCGGCCATCAGCGGAGCCTGAATGGTGATGGTCACCGCGTTGGTGGTCACCGAGCCGCACCGTCCACCGGAAGTTTGAATCAGATGATACATCGTGGTTTGCGTTAATATGCCCGGAGCGTAGGTCAAATCTGTAGCGCCGGTGACGGCCGACCAGGTTCCGCCTCCATCCACCGAGAATTCCCACTGATAGGTATAAGCTCCGTTGCCGCCTGAAGGAGCCGTTGCGCTAATGGGCAATGGTGCCGTGTTGGAGAGTATCATCTGGCTGGCTGACGCGGTGCCGGGAACCAAAACAGGTAAAACGGTTACGAGAATGGTAACCGGCAAACCGGTACAGGTGGCCGTTGATTCAACCACCTGAAGGGTACAGGTTCCGGGTGTGGTCCAGCTTACGGTGATCAGATTATTGGGATCGGCGCCCGGCGTAATGATGCCGGCACCTCCGGTACCGGCAATCAGGGTCCAGACATAAGTGGATCCGGCAGTCGCCACAACTCCATAAGATTCAGTGGCATTCTGGCACACCGTCATGTCTCCGGTCTGAGTGAGCCCGCCCACCTGCGACCAGCCTCCCGCTGAAACTCCCAGCAATGAGAGCAGAATAAGTAAATGTTTAGATTTTGTTTTCATATCAGATGAATGGTTAGTGATGATAAATCGATGAGGTTGCCGGTAATGCGGCAACGGTTACTACCACTGACGGGGAGGTGGCATTGTTGCACGACCCCACCGAGGGGGAAATGGTCGCCCGGTAGTATCGTGTTCCGGCAACTGATGTTTCGGGTAAAAAGGTGGATTGCGTGGCGCCTGGAATCGCTACGAATATGACTTTGTCAAATGAGGAGAACCATCGATAAATGTAGAGTCCGGTTCCGTTTGAGATTTCCGTGGTCAGCGTGATCACTTCATTCTGGCAGGCGATTCCGCCACCCGAAAGGGTTACCGAAGGATCCGGATAAATTGTAATCGGTTTGACCAAGGTAAAGGCGGCTATCCCGGACGCATCGGTAACGGCACAATTGTACCGGTAGAAACCGGCACTGGTCAGTTTGGGCGGATCGTAGGAGGGTGTGGTTTCACCGGGTAAGGCAACACCATTCAGCAGCCACTGATAAGTATAGGGTGGCAGCCCGCCCGAAGGTGCGGTGGTAAAGGTGAGCGGGGCCGGATTATATCCACTGCAGGCGGAGATGGGGGATGTATTGTGTTTGCCGGGATCACACTGCCCTGCGACTTTTCCTGTACCGGTGATGATTATTTCCAACATCAGAAAAATGATCAGCTTGCGCATATTCCATGCAACATCTATTTACAGTAATAGATGCAGAATGAAAGCCGGAATGGAAAAATCAGTGAAGTTTTATTCGAAATTCACGTTAACACTGTACCTCAGAGGGGTATCGACATTGATCAGGACGTTATTAATCTGAAAATGAAGGGTGATGGTTCCGCCTTTTGAGTCGGGAAATGAAATGTCGGTCAGATTGAGCGCCAGGGTACTGTGAGCCTCCAGAAGCAAAACTTTAGGGATAACCTTCTGAGCTGAATTTACCAGGCATAAGCTGAGCGGGAAATCAGAAGTATTGGAAATCTGGACGGTTGCAGTTTTCTTTTCTGACGAAACCAGCTTCCCTGATGTTACTTTGATCATCTGCCGGACCAGCGGTTCCATGTTTTTAACATCACCGGCCAATGTATCGCGGAAATAGACAACGGTACGGTGATCGAGGAGCGCTTCATGAATGCCCTCACTGGTTTTTTCTTTGGCAAAAACGATGGTCATCGGGCGTTTGTCGGCTTTACCCATGGTGTACTCAAAATCGATCGGAGCATGAGTATCTGAATTGGAAAAGAGGGTCAGGTTTTTCTCAAGAGCCCATTTGAAAACCACCGGGTAACTCTCGGTGCTGTTATTATACTCGATGCCCTGCATCAGGCCCAGATTGTAAATTTCGGTATGCCGGGGAAACCATTTTATCGTATCGGGCTGCTGGGATTTCCAGCCGGGATGATTCCATATAATAAATGCTCCCTGAGCTTTGGCAATTTTCAAAGCATCCATCACACTGTCGACTCTGAGTGCATTCGGCTCTTTCAGAAAGAATGCATTGAAATGCCCGGGAGGCATTTTACGGGTGATCTCGGCACCGCGGATCAGGATGATTCCATATTTATCGGCCGCCGCTTTGGCAAGGTCAAAAGATTTGTTCAGATCATTGGTAACATCCGTTTTGTGTGGGGAGTACTCAACATGATCGGTAATTGCGATTGCATCTAAACCGTCTCTCCAAGCTTCCTTCACCCGGTCACTGGGCCAGACTGTTCCGTCAGACAGCATGGTATGAAGGTGAAAATCGCATTTCAAAGTGAAATACCCGGGCACATCCGGGAGGAAAAAATCTTTGCGGACAGATTGCCCAATCAGTTGAATCTCAGTTGAAAAAGTCAATGCAAAAATCAGGAGAATGTTTCTGATCGTCAGTGACAGCCGGATATTCATGATGTTAAAGTTTGGTCTTGTTCAAAGATAAAAACTGGACTCAAATTATCACTGCTTAAATGTTTAAAGTGTGTCAAAAACTTTAGTCGGATCTACTTTCGTATCTTGCAAGCTGAATGTAACTGAATTCTATTATGGCAAAAGAGGAGTTTATAATCCCGGCCGAAGAGATCAAAGATCTCATTGGATATAAGGGTTTCGGAATTATTTCAAACCATATTACCGTGGATGGGATGAAAGTGGGTTTCATGTATCGCGAGGAGGGCTTCGACAAAGAAGATAGTGGTTGGAGATTTCTTTCGGGAACCGAAACCGAGGAGTACGCGGATGATCCGAATACAAGTAAGGTGTTCAGCATAAATGCGATAGCCAACTATGATGCGGCAATTCTTCCCTATATCAAGCTGCCTGTCGGAACCGAGCTGGAGCGTGTGGAGGGAACCGATGAATTTGTACCGATCGAAGACTAACTAAAAATGATTATGAAGAACAACCCAATATCCGGGAACCCGTTGTTGTGCCCGTTTGTGAATAAATACGAGGCCCCGCCGTTTGATCTTATTGAAGAATCGGACTACCTCCCTGCACTGGAAACCCTGATCGCGGAAGCGGATGAGGCTATTGCACAGATTGTTGCTTCACCCGAAGAACCGTCGTTCGACAATACGATACTGCCGCTCGAGCTCAAAGGCGAACGCATCGGGATTGTTGCCGGCATACTTTTCAACCTCAATCAGGCCGAAACCACTCCGGGATTGCAGCAGGTTGCCATGGATGCTTCGCAGCTCTACACCGCTTTCGCCAGCCGCATCCTCATGAACAACGGCCTTTTCAACCGCATCGAAACCATCCTTAACCACAACAATTACAACAATTACAACAACTACAACAACTACAACAATTACAACAATTACAACAACTACAACAATCCCAACCCCTCTCCCCAGCCCTCCCCCGAGCAGTCCATGGTCCTCCACAAATGGCACCGCGATTTTGTATGGAACGGAGCCCGTCTCGACGAAGAATCGAAAAAGAGGTTTGCGGAGATCCGGTCGAGATTATCGGCGCTGACTCTTCAGTTTGCCGATCATGTTCTTGCCGATACCAATGCAT
>JAQWAJ010000189.1 GCA_028707745.1 Bacteroidales bacterium
CCAGCAAAAGGAATGTCTTTTTCATGGGTAGAAGGTTATTGTGATAAAGGTATGTTTTTCAATCCTGCCATGGAATCGGGTGAGGTTAAAATTTGTTAATTGGACAGATAGGTTTCGTGATCGTTACAGATTCTCTACTTTTACCCTATGCATGTAAAAAAACTGATTGTCATTCTGATTTTGTTCGGAGCTACAGCTGCAAGCTTTGCTCAGTCTCCCGCCAATTGCTGGCCCGGATATCGCGGCCCGTCGGACGATGGGCATAGCCAGGCAAAAAACATCCCGGTAACCTGGAGCGATTCAACCCATATCGCGTGGAAAGTCATGATTCCCGGCCGGGGCTGGTCGTCGCCGGTTGTGCAGGATGGGCAGGTCTGGTTAACCACTTCAGATACGACCAAAAGGGAATTGCGCGCCATTGCCATTAACGGCAGGGATGGATCGATTATTCATAATATCAAGGTTTTTGATATCCTTAAACCGCAGGAGAGCCATCCGCTCAACAGTTTTGCCTCTCCTTCACCGGTTATCGAAGCCGGAAGAGTTTATGTGCATTTCGGTGCTTACGGCACGGCCTGTTTGGATACCCAATCTGGAAAAATCATCTGGAAACGGACCGATATTCTTTGTGAACACGAAGTAGGGCCCGGATCATCGCCCATCCTCTATCAGAATATGTTGATTCTCACCATGGACGGCACTGATGTTCAGTATGTTGAAACGTTGGACAAGCGGACTGGCAAAACCATCTGGCACACTCCGAGAGGGCTGGATTTCACCGCCAAAACGCCCGATACCCGGAAGGCATTTACCACGCCGGTGGTTTCAAAAGTCGATGGCCGTGATCTGATCATCAGTGCCGGACCTCACGCGGTGATGGCTTATGAACCCCAGACCGGGCGTGAGGTTTGGCGGGTTCTGTACCAGGGATTTTCGGCATCTGCCCGGCCGGTTATTGGCAATGAGATGATTTTCATCAATACCGGTTTCGGGATGTCGAACGTGATGGCGATCAGGCTGGGCGGCAGTGGCGACAAAACTGCAACTGCCATTGTCTGGACAAACAAACGGAACATGGCTGCCCGCTCATCGCCTTTGTTGATCGACGGATTGCTCTACATGGTCAACACCGCCGGTCAGGCCAAATGTCTGGATCCGGCCACCGGGGCGGAAATCTGGACCGAGCGCGTCGGGCTCGAAACCTCTGCTTCGCCGGTTTATATCGATGGAAAAATTTATACATTTGATCAATCCGGATTGACTACGGTGTTCAAACCCGGCCGGACGTTCATCAAAATAGCAGAAAACCAGCTGTCTGACGGCTATATGGCTTCGCCGGCGGTGGTTGACGGAGCGCTTTATCTGAGGTCGAAAACATATCTGTTTAAAGTTTCAATATCGAATTGATTTTCAAACAATTTCATTCTGCGGTTGTTATCCATTAAATATCAAAAAGATGAAACTAGTGATTTTTGGAGCAAGCGGTCAGACTGGCAAACTATTGGTTCAGCAGGCTTTAGACCGGGGGCATGAGGTGATTGCCTATGTCAGGCGTGAGGGAGCTATAACCCTTGAGCATCCTAAGCTGAAGGTGATGACCGGCCAGTTGTACGATCAGATAAAGTTACACGAAGCCATTGCTGGCGCAGATGTGTGCTTTTCAACGCTGGGCGTAGCTTCGATCAGTAAGCGCTCACTGGAATTCACCGTGGGAATCGATCAGATCGTTGAAGTGATGGAGGAGGAGGGAGTAAAGCGGCTCATCTATATGTCGAGCCTCGGGGCAGGGGAGAGCAGGTTTCTGATGGGACCGGTCATCCGGTTCATCGTTGCCGGATTTCTGCTGCGCATTCCGCTGGCCGACCATAACGAAAACGAGAAACGAATCTCCCAGAGCAATCTGGAATGGACTGTGGTTCGTCCGGCCAGCCTGACTAATGGCGTGAAACTCGATAAAGTCAGATGGGGTAGTGACTTCATCAAGCTGAAAGGCAATGTAAAAATTCCGAGGGCGAATGTGGCGGAAATACTGCTGAATCAGGCTGAAAGCCGGGATTATATCAGGAAGGCTATTTGGGCATACGAGTGATCTCCGTAAACCCGAAACTTCTTACTCCAGATAGACTCCGGTGCCGATGAAATAGTTGGTATTGGGGATTGGTTCAACGTATCCGAGTTTCTTCTTTTCACCGTTATCGCCCGGTTTGATCCAGTAAAACTCCACATAACCTCCACCGGTTTGCGACTTGGCGGAGAGTTCACGGATGACAAATTTACCGTGTGAATCGGTGTAGTTATAGAGGTTCTGCCCCTGAAGGTTTTTCTGCGTGGCATGGGCAATGTTCAGGCAATTGAAATCATACACATAGAAATAGCCTGAACTATCGGGATAAAAACGGATCGGATCGATGGCCCTCCGGATATAGGCAATCCGGGCGGAATCGTCAGAAATATCTTGAGCGGCCGCACCGATGGAAACAGCGTAGGAATGCACATAGGCAATGGCAATCTGCTTGTTCCATTCGAGATTCGTATTTTCATCATCATTTTTACTGCATCCGGCCATAAAAAGTGCCGCAATCGCAACCAGGGATAATAGTTTGCTCTTCATGATCCCAAAAATAGCAGGATAATTTGATTTTTCCGCCGGCGATGCCGGCGGGTACTCAAAGGCTGCCCTTGCAGGGCAGAAAAGCGGAACGTTTTCTATCGGGAGTGTTAGCGGATAGGGACATTTATTTTAACTTGTAACTGGCTGTTAGTCTTATTGTTCAGTATAGTATTCTTCAATTTTGTGGTCCCCAGACCTGTCAGGGTGAAGCGGTTGATTTCCAGCGTTCCGTGCATCACTTCGAGTGTTGCTTTTCCTTCTTCCACCGTGCAGGTTCCCCAGGCATAGCCGTTGCTCCAGAAGTAGGTACCGGGTTTTGAGGTGAAGCTGATGGATTTTTCGGGGGCAGAGTAATGAAATCCGCTTAAAGCCATCGGGGCCGACCAGCTGGCCATGGCCCGTGCATAATTATGCCCGCATTCGGGCTCGTCAAACGGATTGCGCTTTTCGCCGTCGAACCGGTCACGGATGCTTTGAATACATTTCACCCCGGCTTCAATCTGACCTTCATACAACATCCCGATGGCAGCGGCATATTCAAATCCCGACATCGATTCGGCAAAGTAGGGGAACGGCACCTTCAGCCGGCCCTTGGGCCAGCTGGCCATGATGAGCCCCGACTCTTTGTCCATCACGTAGGAGCGCATGTTGTTGAAGGTGTTGCTGAAGCTGGCCATATAATTGTTGCTCATGATGGTTTTCATGGTCGTCTGAACATGTTCTTTATCAGCAAGATATCCCAGATCGCAAACATGAGCCATGTATTGTCCGACCAGTTGATCGACCAGACAGCCGGAGCCCAGCTGATACCTGGGAATCTGAACATCCGGATTGGTCATATCGAGATATTCAAAAGTTTTAGGGTCGGTGATTTTATGCTCGTAATAGGCACCGTTGAAAAGGTTCTGATCGACCCACCGGCTGCCCTCCTGAAAGATTTTGTCACATTTGGCGGCAAACGGCTTGTCGTTCATGGCCAGAGCCATCCTGGAGCATGCTTTCAGTGCACCGAAATACCAGAACTGCATCTGCGGGTTTGGACCGTAATAGTTTACATCCATCGTGTTGTGTTGTTCGCCCTCTTTAACTCGATCCTGATTCCCGTCCTAGCCTCTTTCAATCCAGGCATACGACATCGCTGCTTTCACCTTTGGCCAGTATTTCTTCAGAAAATCCTGATCGCCTGAGAGCATCCAGTCGCGGTAAAAGCGCATGATGGTCCCCATCTGTCCGTCGGCCGCTGCCACATGATCGGTGGTGAGATTCGATTCGAGGGGCAGATTGACCCGGTTTTTCATTTTACCCTTATCATTGGTCCCGTAAGTGAACTCTACATCGCGCATGGTTTTGGCCAGATCGCCGAACAGGAATGAGGTGGCTGTCTCATAGTTCCATACATGGGTGCAACTACCGTAGCACGATCCGAAATCATCCATCACTCCTTCCCAGCCCAGCATATGTCCCGATGGTATCCGGAAAACCGTTTGGGAGCGGAGGGTTGACAGGTTAAACAGGGCGGCCTCCTTAACAACAGCCGGTATTGTGGCGCTCAGGAAAGCATTGACAAACCGGATCGTTTGATTTTCATAATCGGGCAGTGAATTCACCTCTTTGGTAATCACATCCCAGGCATCGGCATAACGGGTGGTGTAATAGTTGCCGATAATGACCGGTTTTACCTCCGGATTCCAGGCTCCGTTCCAGTCGGGCCGGTTAGGGAAATGCCAGGTCAGATAAAAAGTGAAGGTTATGGTTGCGTGGGCGGGGATGCTCTTTTTGACAGCCAGAGAGGCCATCGGATTATCATCGGCCAGCTCTTTTTTATCGGTCAGAAGCCCGTCGGCGCTGAAGTCGTCCCAGAAATCGAGAATAGCATTTTCCCAGTGATTGGGAGTCGAAGAACGGCGATAGCTGACCGTTTCGGCATCCGGGGTGGTCAGGGCCATGGTTCCCCAGGCGGCATCCAGCTTATCGACGCCTTCGCTGGTCATGTAAATGCCTTTAATACCGGGCGTTTCGCGAAATGAATTGATATTCCTGCTGGCTCCCAGCGGGATGATGTCCCCCTTCCAGTCCCGGTCGTATTTACCGCCATCCTGGCCGATAAAATTCCGCATGGTACCGCATACTGCAACATCCATCGGGGCATCGGTATGGTTGGTGACCTCATATTTCAGGATGGCTATAGGGATACTGCTGGCATCGGTATTTCCGGGAATCAGCGGATTAAACCCCTTGATCCTGACCGTAACCGGCAGAAGATCGTCGCTCAGGTTTACCTGTCCGAAAGGGTAGGCGGC
>JAQWAJ010000190.1 GCA_028707745.1 Bacteroidales bacterium
CCTGTCGCTCCTCATTCGATATTGCCGGTCCGCTGAGCCAGGTGTTCTGCCTTGGCGTGCTGGCACAGCGACTGAACACGAAGATCGAATTCGACAGCAAAGCCAAACGGATCACCAACCATAAGCTGGCCGACGAATTACTGTCAGGACCGGCTCCGCGCAAGGGCTGGAAAGAATTCTACAAACTTTAAACGCAATGACCCTGTCATGAAAAAACGAATCGCATTCCTGTTGCCGGCATTGCTGACCTTTTCCCTGGTTTTTGCCCAACAATCCTCTGTAGTCAAACCGGCGCCTGAAACCGGTGAACGATTTAAAATCGGCATGGCCGGCTATACCTTCGCGAAATTCGATCTGGATAAAACCCTGGAGACTTTAAAATCGATGGATGTTCACTATCTGTGTATCAAGGACTTCCATCTTCCTTTGAAAAGTACCGATGAAGAGATCGCTGCTTTTCAGACTAAACTGAAGGCCAGCGGGGTAACCGGATATGCCGTGGGCCCGATTTATATGAATACCACGCAGGAGATTGACCAGGCGTTTGAATATGCCCGGAGGGTGGGCGTTAAACTGATTATCGGAGTACCTAAATATGAGCTTCTGCCTTACGTGGATCAAAAGGTTAAAGAGTATGATTTCCGGTATGCCATTCACCTTCACGGGCCGGATATTAAAACCTACCCCGATGCCGAAGATGTCTGGAATCACGTGAAAAACCTTGATCCACGGATCGGCATGTGTCTGGATATCGGGCACGATACCCGAAATGGCAAGGACCCCGTAGCCGACTTGAAAATGTACCGTTCCCGGGTTTTCGATATCCATATCAAAGATGTTACAGGTAACAACAAAGAGGGCCATGCCATTGAGCTGGGCCGCGGGGTAATCGATTTTCCGGCTTTTGTAAAAATGCTCCGGAAAGTGGGCTATTCAGGCGTCTGCAGCCTCGAATACGAGAAGGATATGTCAGACCCGTTCGTAGGCATCGCCGAATCCATCGGCTACTTCAGAGGAGTGGTGGCCGGCACGAAGTAGTAACCAACCCAGCTGCTTTCCTGCGTTACGCGTCACGCGTTACGCGTTACGCGTCACGTGTCTCGCGTCTCGCGTCTCGCTCTCCTACAGCAACTTCTTCGCCTGCCGTTCCACCTCCGTCTTAACCTCTTTTTCGATTTTCCGGATGCTCTTACCCTGATTGAAACGATAGGTGACATTCACCAGCAGCATGTTCTTGAGCATGCCGATATCGTAAAGACTTCTGGTGGTGTACACTCCCGTATCGGTGTAACCGCCCTGATCGTATTTAACCAGCAAGTCGACTGGGAGGATGTATCCAACCATTACCGTCAGTTTTTTCTTTAAGAGCTGCTGCTGAACAAAGGCCAGCCAGAAATCGTTGTAGCCCATATCATATCCCTGCGCGTTGATCATCTTCCTGAGTTGTTTCTGATAGATCAGTCCGCCTACCGTATTAATCTTTTTATCGATATAGATCAGCTGCATATTCATCGTCCAGTCGTTGATGGAGTTTTTCCGCTCCTGATAGGTGATGCTCTGATTAAAGAAATCGAAATCCGTTTTAATGATGAAACTCTGTTTAAAGAGCGGGATAGTCAGGTCGCCTTTAAAACCCTTGTTGAGGAAGTGTCCGACATTTTCATACAAAAGCTCTATCTGATTATTGCCCAGTGGGTTTACTACGCGGTTAATCCGGTTGCCCGAGAAACCGTAATAAGGCTCGATCGAAAACATGCCCTGCATCACACGAACCTGGGCCGATACGGTATGAGTCAGCTCGGGGCGGAGGTTCGGGTTCCCTTTCTGGGAGGTATATTGATCGATTACCTGGGTAAATGGGGTAACCTGACTGATGCTAGGGTATTCACTCTCGGCCCGGTACTTCACCTTAACGTTCACCTGTTTGCCTGCGGCAATGTTGAAATCGAGATAAGGCTGGAAAACCACGTAGGTATGGTCGATTTCGTCAGTTTTCGGATGGCTGTATTCGGTGGCGGCACCTGCCTTGAAACTCAGCTTTTTCGACAGCGACATCGAATAATAGGCGTACAATTTGTGACGCATCTCCTTCATCCCGAAATTGCTGGTATCGTTGACCAATCCTGCCATCGGCGTTAGCTGGGTAACGGTAGTGTATTCGTTCTCCAGATTGCGCCAGGTATTGCCATAACCGGCTGTCAGATTGGATTTGGCATTGATCGTATGACTCAGCTCGGTATAGAACTTGGTGAAATCCTTGTGATTGCTGCCGGTTTCCTTCCGCTCGAATCCGTTGCTCTGAAGCAGGGTATTGGTATAGTTGTCGCCATACCGGTTGTAGGTAAACTCAGCGTTCAGCTTGGTATTGTCGCTGATGGTGAAAATATAGAAAAGTGAATTGGTGAAATCACGGATATCCGAGTGATTGCCTGTGCGCGAGGTATATTGACTGATCAGCGAATCGTTCAGGAACTGCGACACATTAAAATCCTGATCGGTATTCTGCTTCGACGGGAATGCTGAAACCGTGCTCTCGAAACTCAGCGTGTGCCGGGGGCTCAGGTAATAATCCAGACCGGCCGTATAGCTGTTGTTGTAACTCTTAATCTCCATGTTGCTAACCGGATCTATCGGA
Source organism: Bacteroidales bacterium (assembly GCA_028707745.1). GTDB lineage: Bacteria > Bacteroidota > Bacteroidia > Bacteroidales > UBA12481 > UBA12481. The sequence goes on from JAQWAJ010000190.1 coordinate 2,636, forward strand.
CTGTATTTCATCCTGAAGCCATTGGCATAATCCTGCTCGGTTGTCCCGGTTATTCCGAAACTATTGGCGCTGCTGCTGCCCTTAACGTAAAAGTTGACCTTATCGTAAGTGTAATTGTAGGTCAGGGTTGCATAATTGATCGGGAAATACTTGTCAACCTTGGTATCCAGGTCGAAAAGGCCGTTTTCGAGTAAAGAGATCTCGGTACCGCGATAATCACTTTTCAGGATAATATTGATAACGGCGGTATAGCCTTCGAGTGCGTATCTTCCGCCCGGATTTCGCATGACTTCAACCGATTTAATCCGGTCGGGCGACAGGTTTTTGATATACTCCTGATTCTTTTCCAAACCGTTCACCAGCATGATGACCTTAGCGTCGCCATCTACGCGGATGGCCCTTGTGTAGCGGTCGTAAGAGAGTCCGTTCATCCGCTCCAGCACTTCCATGGTATTGGATGTGCCCTCACGCATTTTCGCCGTTACTACCTGCACATCCTTGTCGATGGTAAAACTCCTCGAGGAACCTTTCACCACCACCTCACCCAGCAGGGCCCGGTCGTTGTTCAGATGAATCGTTCCGAGATACTTGTTCTCGTTACTCATTTTCAGCTTCAGGGTGTCGGGGACATATCCGACAAAGCTGATAACGAGCCGATAGGAACCAGGGTTTATCTTGACCCGGAAAGCGCCGTTATTGTCGGTTATTCCGCCGGCAACGATACTATCCATCCAGTTCAGGGCACTGACCGTGCAATACGAAAGGGCTTCGCGGGTTACGGAGTCCTTTACCTGACCCGAAATCTCGGCCTGGGCCATGGTTCGCATGGAAAAACTGCTTAACAAAAGAATAATTGCTGCAAGGGTAAAACTTCTTTTCATTTTAAGAAAGCTTTGAATTTTTGGAATATGACGAGGGGCGGCGGGTTATGTTACAAAACAGTGACAAGTGACGAGTGACGAGTGACCAGTGACGGGAGCGAAAAAATCTAAAAAAAGCCCTGAATCTCAAAAAGATTTGGAATCATTTTCTATCTTTCAGGGCATCAACACTATGAAAGGTTAGCGCGCGTGAAAATGGTTGGAAACTGGAGGGTAACAGTCACAATATCTGGGACTGAGGTGGCGAAGCTGTGTGTGGGGAGAATTTTTTCCATGAAAAAAGAGCAGCTATTTTTCCAAAGCGGCCATAAAGTTGCGTCTATATTTGATAATGGAGGGTAAAGCGTAATCCTTCGCATATCCATCCGGAAATTAAAATAGATGCACATGGAAAATCAAAGAATAGATGGAATCATTAAAGAGCCGGTTCAATTGACTATAACTGATCGGTTTTTCCTGTTAAAGATGAAGAAAAATGAGCAGGATATCCGTTTTCTGCGAACACTTTACTATGCCCGATGGGATTCTGCGGCATTTTGTTGGGTGATCAGCCGGAAAGAAGAAAACCTGATCATGATGCGCAATTACTTTGCCGAAAGGCTCACCGAAGATAACGGGGACAAACCATTAGTTAATCCATCTGTTGTCAGATCGTTGCCTGCCGTTGAAGCCAATGCCCTTCTGGTGGTGAAATATCACAATGGTCGGGTAAGGTTGATCTTCCGATACGAGAAGGAACTGGTAAGATTGATCAAAACGCTCCCATTATATGCATGGGACAAAGAAAACCGGTGGTGGACCATTGCCCATACAGAAGGAGCGTTGGCACAACTGGTCAATTTTTGTGATCACAACGGCTGGAGCTATCGTTACGTTGAAGATGTGCAGTATTTGAACCGGAAACCCCGGCTGAAACCTGATGAAATAGCGAACTACCGTCAGGTACCGGCATGTTATCTGGATAAACTCACGGTGCTCAGATACAGTGCCAATACGATCAATGCCTATAAAGACTGCTTCTCTGAATTCATCAATTACTACAGTTCCAAAGAAATCGATGACATCACTCAAGAAGAGATACAAGCCTACTTGCTATATCTGGTTGAAGAACGTCAAATATCTGCCTCGTATCAAAATCAGGCTATTAATTCGATCAAGTTCTATTTTGAGAAGGTATTGAAAGGACCTCGCCGGGTATATTACATTGAGCGGCCCCGAAAAGAAAAGATGCTGCCATCGGTGTTAAGTGAGATGGAAGTTAAAAAAATTATTGAAAACATTGTGAACCTGAAGCACAAGTGCCTGATTATGACTTGCTACTCTGCTGGATTACGAATCAGCGAGGCGCTCAATCTGAAACCGACAGATATCGATTCAAAACGGATGAT
>JAQWAJ010000191.1 GCA_028707745.1 Bacteroidales bacterium
ATATCCCGCTGATCACGCTCGTCGACTTACCCGGATACCTTCCCGGTGTCGATCAGGAGCATGCAGGAGTTATCCGGCATGGTGCCAAAATCCTCTATGCCTACAGCGAAGCAACAGTGCCTCGTATTACAGTCATTCTCAGGAAAGCTTATGGCGGAGGATATATCGCCATGAACAGCCGCCACCTCAATGCGGATATCGTTTTTGCCTGGCCATCTGCTGAAATCGCCGTCATGGGGCCCGAAGGCGCAGCCAATATCATCTTCAGAAAGGAAATCACTACAGCTGAGGATCCTGAAAAAATGCGCAAGCAGAAAATCAAGGAATACAAAGATAAATTCGCTAATCCTTACGTCGCTGCCGCTAAAGGTTATGTCGACGCCGTGATTGAACCCAACGAAACCCGTAAGTTTCTTGCCCACGCACTGGAAGTTCTTGAAACCAAGGACGTTCCCCGCCCACAGCGCAAACATGGCTGCATTCCACTTTAACCCGTTCTAACGCCAGCAAAATGAATACCGACGATAAAGATATGCAGGTCTTTTCCTACGAGGGGACCAATTATAAAACAATGCTAACGGATAAATTCCGCATGCATCAGCCTTATGTACCTGAAGATCTGACAAAGATCACCGCTCAGATCCCCGGAACCATTCTGAAAATTCTCGTCAGGGAAGGACAGTACATCAACCCTTCGAAATGCCTCTTCATTCTCGAAGCCATGAAAATGAAGAATAAAGTGTTTGCTTCTATTTCAGGCCGGATCAAGAAAATCCATATCGAGGAGGGACAGACAGTCACCAAAAATCAATTGCTTCTGGAACTTGGTGAACAGGAATCAATCTTTAAAAAATTTCTGGAAAAACCCCAGAAGGAACCCAAACCGGCCAAAGAGCCAAAACATAAAAGAGAACTTAAACCAAAGAGAGTTTCTAAGAAAATCGAAAAACAAGGTTAACACTCCTTCAGTAAACCCCGGACTTCGGTCCGGGGTTTTTCAGGGATCTGCCAACATACGTCATTGGCTTTAGCCTCAGAATCTCTCTTTCCAGATTAAATACCCCGATATGGCCTCAGGTATCTCTGGTTCCCTGTCGAACAACCCGTAAACCGCCGATCCGCTGCCAGTCATGCTTGCATATAACGCGCCGGAACGGTATAACGCTTCCTTGATCTCCCCAATCACCGGCAACCTCTCAACAGCATAAGGTTCAAATGCATTCTGAACCGTACCTTTCCATTCCGAAACAGGCTTACTAATGGCTTCTTCTATCGCAATCGATGGCTTTTCAACCCTCACATGCCCGTATGCCCCTGCTGTGGAAATTCCTGCTCCGGGTTGAAAAAGCAGAATATGCAATCCATTGAGCAATAATCTTGTACAAACAAGCTCTTCTCCCCGGCCGCGTGCGAATGACGGTATTGGATTAAGAAAGAATGGGCAATCGCTACCTAACTGAAGCGCAAATCTGAATAGATCCTCCCTGGAGATATGCAACTCAAACATCCAGTTTAAAAGTTGCAGCATACAGGCCGCATCCGATGATCCCCCACCCAACCCGGCTCCTGTGGGAATACACTTATGAAGATAAACCTTCACGGCAGGCAAGCCTTTCCACTCCTGCAACAACCGGTAAGCCCTGACAACCAGATTCTCCTCTGCCGAACCTTCAACTTTGATTCCGGATAGAGTGAAGTCAATATGGCCACGATCACTATCCCTGTCTCTGACTACCTCGAGTATATCACTGAAACCAAGCGGGTAAAATAATGTCTCGATATTGTGATATCCATCCCCACGCTTACCGGTTACAGATAACCCGATATTAATCTTAGCCCCCGGAAATACTACCATGATTTGTTTAAGTCAGATTTATCAACAAACCCGAAAGTAACTGTTTTTTTATTTATTTTCTCATCATCTTTGTTCCCCAACAACCGACTGAATGGCTCAGAAAAAAAACAACGATACCAACCGGAGAGTCCAGAAAATCATGCAGGACCTCGGAAAAATCCCACCACAGGCATTAGAGCTTGAAGAAGCCGTTCTGGGAGCCATCATGCTTGAAAGAGATGCAATCATCTCGGTGATCGATATCCTTAAACCGGAATGCTTTTACAAAGAGGCACACCGCCTGATCTTTGAAGCGGTCAGAGCCCTCTCGATGAACCTACAGCCAATTGACCTCCTGACGGTTACCGAGGAACTGAAAAAACAAGGCAAGCTCGATATCATTGGCGGCCCCTATTTCCTAACCCAGCTCACCACTAAGATTGCTTCTGCTGCTCATGTTGAATACCACGCCCGAATCGTTGCACAGAAATATATCCAGCGAGAACTGATCAGAGTCTCTTCCGACATTCAGGAACGAGCTTTCGATTCAGCCCAGGACGTTGACGAGCTTCTCGATTTCGCCGAAAGCGAACTCTTTGAAGTGGCATTTAGCAATATCAAAAAAGAAACTCTCCGGATTGATATTGTGATCGATAAGGCTCTCAAGAGAATGGAGGAACTCTCCGCCAAGGAAACCGGATTGAGCGGAGTCCCCTCGGGATTCACCAAACTCGACCGGATCACTTCCGGCTGGCAACCTTCCGACCTCGTGATCCTGGCTGCCCGCCCTTCAATGGGTAAAACAGCCTTCGCACTCACCATGGCCAGAAATATGGCCGTCGAACACAACAAACCTGTTGCCATCTTTTCTCTTGAAATGTCAAGTCTTCAACTGGTTAACAGGCTGATAGTCAGCGAAACAGAACTATCTGCCGAAAAAATCAGAAATGGGCGCCTGCAGAAATTCGAATGGGAACAACTCGAAATCAAACTGAAGGACCTCCTGAAAGCCCCGATTTTTATCGATGATACCCCGGCAATATCAGTTTTCGAACTCCGGGCAAAAGCCAGACGACTGAAACTGGAACATAAAATTGAACTGCTCGTAGTCGACTATCTGCAGCTGATGAGCGGCCCGCCGGAAACACAAGGCAGTCGCGAACAGGAGGTCAGTACAATCTCCCGTTCCCTTAAAGCGATCGCCAAAGAACTGGATATCCCGATTATCGCCCTGTCGCAGCTGAACAGGTCAGTCGAACTTCGCGCCGGGGACAAACGCCCCCAGCTCTCCGACTTACGTGAGTCCGGTGCCATTGAGCAAGATGCAGATATCGTTATTTTCATACACCGGCCTGAAAAATACGGCCTGACCGAAGATGCCGAGGGACATTCCACGATCGGGATGGCAGATATCATCATTGCTAAACATCGTAACGGATCCATTGGTGATGTTCAGTTGCGGTTCCGCGCCGAACAGGCCAAATTCAGCGAACTTGATGAAGATTTCGGTATCCCGGTATATGACGATAACGAAGGTGCATCGGTTAAATTCGAATCCAGAATGAACCGGAACAATCAGCCTCCGGATTATCCTGACGCTTTCTGATGATGCGGATCAAATCCATTATCACGGTCCTTCTTCTGTTTTGCCTTTGGTCATTACCCGGACAGGCAGCCTATCTCCTGTTGCCCATGGACAATGACCAAACCAATCACCTCAAAGCCTATGGAATCGCCTACTGGACCCTCGACAAAGGAAACACCATGGAATGGCTCCTCAATTACCGTGGAGGCAGTTTCCTGATCCCTTATGTTGAGGCTATCCAACAGGAATGTGTTCTCCGGGGCGTCAGATCCGAAATTATCTCCGACGCTTCCCGCCTTCAGATTCTCAACGAAATCGCCAGGCCGGATGTCAATATGGATGTGATAAAAATGGAGAAGGCCCCTAAAATTGCAGTCTATGCACCTGCTGATAAACAACCCTGGGACGATGCCGTAATAATGGCTCTCGATTATGCCGAAATTCCATTTGATCAGATCTATGACGGGGATATCATCGAAGGCAAACTGAAGAATTACGACTGGCTCCATCTGCACCATGAGGATTTCACCGGACAACACGGCAAGTTCTGGTTTGGTTATTCGCATGAAAAATGGTATATCGAGCGTTCGGTGCTTTTCGAGAACATCGCTCGAAAGCTGGGCTTCAACAGCGTGCAGGACGAGAAAAAAGCGGTCGCGTTGAAAATAAAGGAATTCGTTTTATCAGGCGGATTTTTATTCGCGATGTGCGCCGCTACGGATACGCTGGATATCGCCCTCGCGAGTCTCGGTCTGGATATCATACCGCCGGAAATCGACGGGTCCCCGGTTGATCCCAACGCGAATGCCCTTCTGAATTTCAGCAATACGTTCGCTTTCACCGGATTCAAGCTTATCACGGACCCCTACGTTTATGAATTCTCGGACATTGACATCGATCCGCTCCGGGAAGGAATCTATTACGATCCTTTCTATATTAAACTGAATGAATTTTCGGCCAAATACGATACCATCGCCTCCATGCTGGTGCAGAACCACCGGAACCTGGTCAAAGGCTTCTTGGGACAGACAACGGCTTTCCAGGCCAGATTGATCAGGAAGGATGTGATGGTTCTTGACGCCGTGGAAGGCAAGGATTGGGTCACCTATATCCACGGGGACAGGGGAAAAGGCACCTTCACGTTTTTCGGAGGCCATGATCCCGAAGACTATTCCCACAAAGTAGGGGACCCGCCGACCAATTTAGACTTGTTCCCAAATTCGCCCGGTTACCGTATTATACTCAACAACATTCTCTTCCCCGCGGCGAAGGAAAAGAAAAAGAAAACATAAACCTCATTCCTCCTGATCGCGGCGAAAAAGGATGTTTTCCGCGACTATCAAAGGAGGAATACTATGAAACAATGGAACACTCTGGCCGTACTGGTGTTATTGCCCGTCGTACTGGCGCTGACTTATTGCAGCGGTAAAGACGCCGCTCCAAAAACACCGGCAGACAAAAAAGAGATGCAGAACCTCGCTT
>JAQWAJ010000192.1 GCA_028707745.1 Bacteroidales bacterium
TACTTCGATAATCCCAAAGCGTCCGTCGGGAGACCATTGTGGCCCCATCATGGAAACCGGCCGCACTTCAGCCTTGCGATCCTTGTATTTTTCAGGATAATCTTTGATATAGTCCGGGAAATCAGTAATTCCGGGGATCTGATCTATCTTAAGCTCATAAACGGAATCTTTGGTGACGTCCAAAATTCCCAAAGCGCTTTTGCCGTCAATCTGGCCGACTTTTGAACGGGTGTTGATCGTCTCGGTATAGCCTGATTTTGTTACATAAGCCGGCATGATGGTTGGTTTTGCGTTTTCCCCCGGAAAATATTTCATAAAAGTGACCTGTTTTTCATCCGGAGTGAGTTCCAGCCCGTAAACAGAATATCCATCGGTATACACAGGTTCAGGGCCGCCCGGTTTGCCAAAGCTCCCGGGTCGTCTGCCCATCCCGTAATAGGGTATTCCGCCTCTTCGTCCACTTCTGCCGGCGCCGGCGACTTTTGGGAACAGGCGCATCTGGTCCTGCATCAGCCATTGATCCTGATCATTCATTTTTTCCTTGGCCTGACCCGGTGGTTGTTGCGATGGCCTCTCCGGAGTTTCCGGTTTTTTTGCCTGGAAATTGGTGAGCTGCCTGAATTGTCCGTTCACCGGATCGAGCAGATAAAGATTGTTGCTGATGGTCAGTACCAGCTTTTTCCCGGAATGGGTAAAGGAGACATCGGACACGGACATACTGGTGCTGAAAGCCAGTACGGTATCTTTCGTTTTTATATTAGCCAGATAGACCTCGCCGTTTTTAAGGATCAGCTCCCGGCTCTTATCTGAATTAAACTGTTTACCCTGAGGCCTGATCTCCTGCATTTCGCTGGCCGGTACCTTTTGCAGAACCGGATTGGCCGGGTTGATGCGGTAAACCGAATCGGATGGCTTGCCATCAGGATTCCATGTGAAACAGAGGTATTTCGAATCACCGGACCATTGAAACTGGCCGGGCGACTGCCCTTCATAGTTCATCACCATAAAATCTTTGATTTTCAGTGGGGAACGATTTTCCACCTGTGCATTCAACGCTGTCGGCAAACCTACTAAAATCAGCGCAGCGAACATAAACCGTGTTCTCATGATCAGTGTTATTGTTGACGGCGTAAAATACGAAAAGCCATTCCAAAATTAGCTGTCAGGTAGGCATAATATCAAAATTATGGTGTAGTTTTAACACTTAAATCGGATGATATGGACCGTTACTATTCCCACGAAGACCGGCAATTGGTGGCAGTGGATTGTGTGATTTTTGGGTTTGACGATCAGGAGCTCAAATTGCTGCTGATCAAACGGAACATGGAACCGGCCAAAGGTCTCTGGTCGCTGCCCGGAGGTTTTCCGAAAAAGGATGAAGGTCTTGATCAGGCGGCCGAAAGGGTTTTATCGCAATTGACGGGACTAAAGAATGTTTATCTTGAGCAGCTTTATGCTTATGGGGATGTTGACCGCGATCCCGGTGAGCGGGTAGTGTCGGTTGCCTATTGTTCGTTGATCAAGATTGAAGATTACGATAAAGATCTGGTGAAAGAGAACAATGCCCACTGGAGGCCTGTTAACGATCTGCCCGACCTGGTTTTCGATCATTTGGTCATGGTGGAGAAAGCCATGCGAAGATTGCGCCGGCGTGCACGTACCCAGCCGATCGGATTTGAATTATTACCGGAGAAGTTTACCATGCCTCAGCTGCAGAGCCTGTACGAGGCAATCTATCAGAAAGAGCTGGATAAGAGGAACTTCTGCAAAAAGATGTTATCTATGAGGATGTTGGACAAACTCGACGAAAAAGATAAATCGACCTCCAAAAAAGGGGCCTTTCTGTATCGGTTTAATCCTGAAAAATATGAGCAGTTGCTAGCCGATGGATTCTATTTCACGGTAGATGTAAAAACAAAAAAGTAAATTTCACCCGACATGCGACTTACACATCTTAAACAGGCTGTCTTTGAGGCCAACTTATCGCTGGTCAATGAGGGACTGGTGAAGCTGACCTGGGGAAATGCTTCCGGAATTGACCGGGAGCAGGGACTTGTGGTGATTAAGCCGAGCGGCATCTCTTATGACGAGATGACTCCGGATGATATGGTGGTGCTTGATCTGAACGGGAATGTGGTGAACAGCCGTTTGAAGCCTTCATCCGATACACCGACGCACCTGGTTTTATACCGGGCATTTCCGGCGTTGGGAGGCATTGTGCATACCCATTCGGAATGGGCAACCTCCTGGGCCCAGGCATGCAGGAACATTCCTTGTCTGGGGACCACGCATGCCGATCATTTTTACGGCGATGTTCCCTGTACCCGCCAGCTCACGCCGGAGGAAATCAGAGGGGAATATGAGCGTACCACCGGGGAGGTGATCCGGGAAACATTTGCCCGGATCAACCCGATGGAGGTTCCGGGAGTTTTGGTGGCCGAACACGGCCCGTTCTGCTGGGGTAAAATACCCGCCGAAGCGGTGAAACATGCCATTATTCTTGAAGAGATTGCCAAGATGGCCTTCCGTACGGTGATGCTGGGTAAGAGTGATGCCGTTCAACCGGCAATTCTCGAAAAGCATTATCAGCGGAAACACGGGCCGGATGCCTACTATGGACAAAAATAGCACGGAGACACAGTAAAAACACGGAGACACAGAGATCACGGAGATCACGGAGAAACACAGAAATTTACCTTATATGAAGTACTACAGATTATTACAGATTTTGCCGGTGGCACTGATCGGATTAACGGGATGCACCAATCAGAAAAGTACATCGGGGGATTATCCGATTCAACCGGTGGCATTCAATCAAGTTAAACTCGATGACGCATTCTGGTCGCCCAGGGTGAAGAGAAATGCCGGTTTGACGATTCCTTACGCTTTCAAGCAGAGCGAAGAAACCGGGCGTATTAAGAACTTTGATATTGCTGCAGGGGTGGAAAAAGGCTCGTTCTGCAGCACCTATCCATTTGATGACTCAGATGTTTACAAGATCATCGAAGGCGCCTCCTATTCACTGCAAACCGTTCCGGATGCCAAGCTCGAGGCTTATCTCGATCAGCTTATTGCCAGGATCGGAGCCGCACAGGAACCCGACGGCTATCTGTACACCAATCGCACGATCATGGGCGACAGCGCTCATCCGTGGGCCGGGAAAAAACGGTGGGAGCTCGAAAGTGAGAACAGCCATGAGCTCTATAACCTGGGCCATTTCTTTGAAGCCGCCGTGGCGCACTATCAGGCCACCGGTAAAAAAACCATGCTCGACATTGCCACCAAGGCAGCCGACCTGATCGTAAAGGACTTCGGATGGGGTAAATGTGAACACTATCCCGGTCATCAGGAAGTGGAAATCGGTCTGACAAAATTATACCGGGTAACCGGCAAAAAGGAGTATCTCGATCTGGCTAAATTTTTCCTCGATGTACGGGGTCCGAAAGGCGAAGTATATAATCAGGCTCACAAGAAAGTAGTTGACCAGACCGATGCAGAAGGCCATGCTGTACGGGCCAACTACATGTTTTCGGGGATGGCTGACGTTGCAGCCCTGACGGGTGATCAGTCCTATCTGAAAGCCATTGACACCATCTGGAAAAATGTTGTCGGAAAGAAATTGTATATCACCGGAGGAGTTGGGGCAACCGGAGCGGGCGAAGCATACGGGATTGATTATCAGCTGCCCAACATGACTGCCTATTGTGAAACCTGTGCCAACATTGCCAATGTGTTCTGGAATTACCGGATGTTTCTGCTTCATGGCGATGCCAAATATATTGATGTGCTGGAACGCAGTTTATACAACAGCGTAATCAGCGGACTGGGCCTGTCAGGCGACCGGTTCTTCTATCCGAATGTCCTTCGTTCACAGGGTCAGCACGCCCGCAGTCCGTGGTTCGGCTGTGCCTGTTGCCCGAGCAACCTCTGCCGTTTCATTCCTTCGGTTCCCGGTTACATCTACGCGGTGAAAGACAACAATCTGTATGTGAACCTGTTTGTACAAAGCAAGGCCGATATCAAAATGGGTTCCTCCAAGGTATCCATTAAGCAGGTGACCGATTATCCCTGGAAAGGGGAGATCAAACTGGCCATTAATCCGGAAAAGAAAAGCCGGTTTAACCTGATGGTTCGTATTCCGGGCTGGACCGGTAGCCAGGTGGTGCCAAGCGATTTGTACAGTTTTGTGGATCCTGAAAACAACAAAGTGACGATCACTGTAAACGGTGATCCCGTGAGTTACAAGTCGGAAAACGGATTTGCCATTCTGGGCCGCTCCTGGAAATCGGGCGATATTGTTAAGATTTCAATGCCCATGGATATCCGCAGGGTCAGGGCAAACGATAAGGTTAAGGCCGATAAAGGAATGGTTGCGCTGCAACGCGGACCACTGGTTTACACGCTCGAATGGGCAGATCAGGCCGGGCAGAAAGCGCTTGACCTTATCCTGGCCGAAGAACCCGGATTTGTATATGATTTTCACCCGCAGCTACTCGATGGAGTTGGCATGATTACCGGCAAAGGCTATTCCCTGAAGTCGAATCTCGATGGAACCGTTGATAAGACTCCCGTTGACATTAACGCGATACCTTACTATGCCTGGGCCAACCGTGGCCGTGGTGAGATGACGGTCTGGATTCCTGAAAGTGAAGCCAGCGCTACTCCGCAGGCTGCTCCAACCATCGCCTGCCGGGCGACTGTTACCGCCTCAAAATGCAAAGGCGCCCCTGAAACGGTTAAAGATCAGCAGTGCCCCGAGAAATCGAGCGACGCCGAGTACGTCCATATTCACTGGTGGCCGGCTACAGCTACCAATGAGAGGGTGCAGTATGATTTTGCCAAACCTGAAAAGGTGTCTTCCGTGGAGGTATTGTGGTTTGATGACGAAGATCTC
>JAQWAJ010000193.1 GCA_028707745.1 Bacteroidales bacterium
CAATCTCCCGGTACTTCTGAACCACCAGCTTGATATCGGCCCAAACTTCTTTTTTCAAATCGGGATTGCGGAGCAGCGCCGAAGGGTGATAGGTCGGCATTACCTGAATGCCTTGCCATTCCATCCCTTTACCGCGAACCTGCGTAATTTTTCCGTTGGGATCGACCAGCCCTTTGAGCGCGGTGGCACCCTAAAGAATGATGATCGACGGACGGATCAGCTCGATCTGAAGAAGCAGAAAAGGCAGGCAGGCCGATCGTTCTTCGGGACTAGGCTCCCGGTTGCCGGGAGGGCGGCATTTGACAATATTGGCGATGTAAACGTTTTCCTGGCGGGAGAACCCGCCTGCGGCAAGGATTTTATCCAGAAGTTGCCCCGATTTACCGACGAACGGCAGTCCCTGCTTATCCTCTTCCTCACCCGGTCCTTCGCCGATCACCATCAGTTCAGAAAAAGGATTTCCGGTGCCGAACACCGATTGGGTTCGCTTTTCGCAAAGCGGGCACCTTTTGCAGATGCCCGCTTCGTGTTCCATTTTCTTTAATTTCTGTTCAACCAAAATGATGAACTTTTATTTCTTCGTAACAGGTTTGATCCAAGTCTGGTCACCGCTTTTCATATTGACGAAGTAGTTTCCGGGAGATAAACTCCTGACGGAAAGCTCTTTTAATGTTCCCGACGATACGGAGCGGTACTCTTCGGTCATCACAACCCGGCCATTGACGTCGATGATGTCCAGATGAACCTGCTGACCGGTAAACCCTTTGAAACTGAGATTGATCGTTTCGCTGGCAGGGTTAGGATAAACCGAAACATCCTGATTCAAAGAGAGCTCATGTGTGCCCGATGATTTGGCTATGGAGACATCGTCGAGGGCGGCCCCATATCCTATTTTCCCATTGTCAGTGTAATACAGCGCGAATTCCAGTTCGCTGGTCATCAGGTTCTCGGGTATCGAATAGGTAAATGTCCTCCAGGCCCATTGCTTCCCGGTGATGGCCAGTTCAGTCAGCGTTTGCCAGGTCGGTTCGTCGGCTGTTCTGTAGCAAAGGTAGAGATGGTCAATATCCTGCCATCTGCGAAGTGCATATTTGGCGGTCATGCCCAGGTCGGTTTGGCCGGTAAGATCCATTTTTGGCAGTACGGCATAGCCCAGTGCATGTTTCCCCTCCTGTCCGGCAACCACTGAATTGATCGCGATAAAATGGCCGGTTCCCAGCTGAGTGATCTGGAGTGTTGAACCGGTTCCCCATTGCCATCCCGAGGGTTTGGCATCGATCAGCCAGCCGTGTGCCTGGGTTTCGAAGCTTTCAGAATAGGGAATGGTCACATCGATAATACCCCTGGCGGTCACTACATTGGTTGGGGTGGATTCACCGTCATCATAAACTGCAACAACCTTATAAGTATAACACATCCCTTTGGTCACTTCATCGGAATAAGTGCTGGATACCGAATTGGCATGCAGAATGTTATCCCGATAGATGTTGTAGCGGATGGGCTGGCGCTCTGTTGGGGCCATCCAGGATAAGTCGATTTTGGTGGACTGTTCGTAGGCTGTCAGTTGCAAAGCCGGCGGCCAGTTTCCGTCGTCAGGAATGGGCGATTCCCAGATTCCCCGGCCAAATGTGGCAGCTCTGATCTTGTGGTTCTTATAATTGATATCGAGCTCATTCACAATCACATTCGGAAGTCCGTCATTAAAAGGTTCCCAGGCATCCATGGAAGGCGTGCGGTAGAAAACTCCGAGATCGGTTCCGGCAAACAATGAGTAGTTTGACATTTTATTGATGGTCAAACAGTTAACCGGAACATTGGGTAGCCCATCAGAATAATTTGTCCAGCTTGATCCACCATCTTCCGAATAATAGACTTTTTCGCCTGCAGAGTAGCCTGACAGGGCGATCCAGATCTTTTCAGGTTCGCTGGGTGCCACCAGTAAGCCTTCGATATACAGGTCGGGCAGCCCGTTATTCAAGCTGTTCCAGGTGGTTCCCCGGTTTTTGGTTCCCCAGATGGAGGAGCTGTAGGAGGTATAGATATAATTATCGTCGGATGGCGCAAAAGTGATCTCGTTAAGATTATTTCCACCTGTCAGATCGCCGGAGATCTTTTTCCAGGAGGTTCCATAGTTCGATGACAGGTAAACGTAAGTGTATCCGGCAACCAGCATGTTATGGTTTACCGGATGGATACTATACGGCGTAATCCAGGATCCGTCTTCTTCAGGTTTGATGCTGGTCCAGTTGTGACCGCTGTTGGTCGATTTCAGGAGGTTTCCTCCCTGAGTGGTAGCGTAGAAAATCTGTGGTAGAACCGGGTCAATGGCACATTCCATACCATCACCGCCATAAACGCTGTTCCATGCACCGGCGTTATACACGTAGGTTCCGTTATCCTGTGATCCTTCGAGGATCACATTGGGATCTGAATAGGAGGCACCCATCCGGTAGATTTGTAAAATCGATAACCCGGCGCTGATATCGGTCCAGGTGGTACCTTTATCGGTCGTTTTATAAATGCCCCCGTCATTCCCGGTATAGGCGACGTTATTGAGCGGGTTGACTGAGATGGTATGAATGTCTGCATGCACATAAGGTTTTCCTCCTCCACCGTACCAGTGCGCCTTCATGGCCCAGGTAACGCCTCCGTCGAGTGAAACCCAGTGGTTGACGCTGCCCGAATAAACGATGTTCTCATTTTGCTGGTCAACGGCCAGGCAAATGGCATACCAGGCAATACCGGTATCTCCGGAGCCGTCCATTTCATAACTGAAAATGTTGATGGTTTCATCGGTTGACTGGGCCGTCCAGGTGGCGCCGGAATCAGATGATTTATACGTTCCCTTGCAACCGCTCCCTGAATTTGACATGACGGCATAGATCACATTGGGGTTGGCTTTGGTAACAGCCATTTCGATTCTTCCGGTGCCCGAGGTGGGCAATCCCTGACTCAATGCCGTAAAGGTAATTCCGGCATCGGTTGATTTGTAAATAACGGATCCGGTACAGGCATAAACCACCGATGGGCTATCGGGTTTGAACTCCAGGTCGAAGAAATCTCCACTCTGGATTTGAGTCCAGTTCACGCCGGCATCCGTTGAACGGTAAATTCCCGGAGCACCGGCCGTGATCACGATATCCGGATTGTTCGGATTGACCAGGATCCTTCTCATTCTGATTTGTGAAGCCGTTTCATGAGCTAGTCCGGTAGCTTGCCAGGTTGCACCGGCATCGATCGATTTGAGAATGCCGTAACTATAGGTAGGGCAGGTATTTCCTCCGTCTTTATCGCCGGTAACCGCATAGATCACCGATGGGTTTTTTGCGTTAACAGCGATATCGGAGATGCCCAGTGCCGGCAGCTGATCCGTGGTGGTCGACCAGGTAGCGCCGCCGTCAGTTGTTTTCCAGACACCGCCTGAAGGGGCGCCGACATAAATGATATTCGGATCAGTCGGATGGAACGTAATGCAATTGATTCTTCCCGATCCGGCCGGGCCTGTTCCGCCAAAATCCGTGGGAACGGCAACCGGGCCCAGCAGCTTCCAGTCGGCAACCGTAGATGTCGACTTTAATCTGTTGTTTTCCATTTGCATATAGGCTTCCCAAAGCGCATTTTCCTGGAGAACGCCTGTAGGATAGACACGAGGTTCCATGAATGACAGAAACCGCTGATACTGTTTGTATCCGGTCCCTTTACCACGGTTGTGCGTGGCAAAATAGGCATTGAAGTCGTCCCGTAGCTGGTAATAGTTGGTTTTAGATTCAGGTTGTTCTGAACCTTTTCGGTTCTGAATCCATGGCTGCCCGAACGCAATTCCGGCGATCAAACCAGCTAATACAGATAAAAGAAATCGTTTGTTCATCAGCCTTTTATTTATGTGTTATCAGTTTTGTTTTACCAGGGATTTGACGACTACCTCGTCAGCTGTTTCGACGACGAGATAGTAGATCCCGTTCGTAACGCCCTTCAGGTTAATCGTCGCCTGCCCGTCAGTTTGGTTTTTACGGATTTCTGACCAGATTGTTTTACCGTCGATGCTGAGGAGTTTCAATGCGACCTGTCCGCCCGCAGCCCCTTTAATCTGAAGGGTAGTCTGATCCCCGGCCGGATTTGGATAGAGGTTAACCTCAAAAGATGCTTTGTTTTCATCGATGATACCGGATATAGCATTCTCATCGATCACCACATTGTCGATGGCTGCCCCGTAACCGAGGTCATTTCCGTCATCATACTGGAATCCGAGCTGCATCTGTTCGGTATAGCAATCCGTCGGGAGTTCAAGGTTGTATTTTCTCCATCTGAACCCAACCCCAACGCCACTGGTAGGCATATCGATAATCTGAATCCAGCTTTCACTGGCCGACCGGCGCCAGAAAATCTTCAAATGATCCAGCTGCTGCCATCTCTTTAAAGAGTAATCGAAATGAACAAATACCTGAGTTTTATTGGCCAGGTTCAAACGCGGCGTAATGGCATAATCTGAACAAACAGTTCCTTCACCTGCGGCTATGGAGTTGGCCCCCAGGAATTTGGTGGAGTTCAGTGTTTCCATTCCCAGTTCGGAGGCATCGCCCCAGCGGAATCCCTCGACACTACCTTTGATTTTCCAACCATGATCGGCTGCTTCAAAATTCTCTGAATAGGGCAGAGTCATAATCCCTTTGGGGGTGAAGGTAATGACGTTACTTTTTTCTGATTCGCCGGTATATTCACCCTCGTAGTATGCGGTAACCCAGTAGGTATATGAGGTGCCGTCAACGATATCAGCATCATGAAAAGTCGATTGTTTGGTGGTGGCGTAACGTTCACCGTTCCGGTAAATGATATAGGTCTGAAGTCCTTCGACCATGCTGGGTTTCCATGAAAGATCAATGAT
>JAQWAJ010000194.1 GCA_028707745.1 Bacteroidales bacterium
AAAACACTCAAACAGATTCGTAAAGAAGCTCAGGCTAAAGCCCGTAAAGATGGCACCACTCCGCCTTATCCTTCCTATGCCGATCTGCGCGCCGAAGAGGAAGAAGAGGCCCCATTCCTGGTTTTCACCATTAAAGATGCTGCCGGAAAAGTTATCCGTACCATCAAGACCGGCCAAACAACAGGAATAGCCAAGATTACCTGGGATTATGATCAGGAAATTAAAAGCACACCATACCTAAGGGGAGACGCTAACCCAATGGGAACCCCCTCGGCTCCACTGACTGCTCTTCCGGGTAATTATACCGTTGAACTGGCCCGTAACGTTGGTGGTACCATCACCCCTCTGGCCGGACCGGTTCCGTTCTCTATCCGGCTCATCAATAATTTCACGCTGCCGGCTAAAGATCGCGCTGCCGTCATTGCCTTCATAGAAAAAGCTACCAAATTGAATAACTCGGTTAATGCAACCTTATCCGAAATGGAAGCTCTTTCTACCGATGTTCAATACGGCAAACAACTGATATTCAGTTATCATGGACCCGATAATCTGATGAAGGAGCTCAAATCTCTGGAGACTCAACTGAAAGACCTGGATATTCGATTCCACGGCAATGCTATGATCAGCCGTCTGCAAGACGCCGCTGAACCCGGATTGGCTCAACGCATTCAGGGCACTCGCTGGATCAGCGCCAATCAGGATGTCCCGGAAAGCGCTATCGAACAGTATGATATCGTTGCCGGAGAAATGGCTAAGATCTTACCACAGGTAGACCAAATGAAACAATCAGTCGAGAAATTAAAAAAACAATTCGACCAGCTGGCCTACCCCTGGACACCGGGAAGAGAAATACCGAAGTGGTAATTCCCGCCTGAAAGAAAGAAATTGCCCCGGCCATCGTTATAAGGGATAAGAATCTCCGGTCTTATCCCTTTTTTCTTTTTATCTACTTTTGATTCATGGCTCAACGCTTCAAGATATGGTTCCGCGACTCTTCACTTAGGACCTATGCCTTTTGCCTGATTTTTGCCTTCTGCCTTCTACCTTCTGCCCTGTTTTCGCAGCAGATCCAGCGAAAACAAGTTTTCCCCGTCAGATCCGACACCCTCCGCATCGACTCCCTGTCGCTGGTCCCCGGCTCCTGGAAAATCTACAAGACCGACAGCCTGAGGTTATCTGATAGCCTATACACCATCGACTGGATCAGATCGTCGCTGATATTCAAACCCGGAATTCTATCGAGGCCCGATAGCATTCGTATTGATTATGCCGTTTATCCGTTAAATCTGGATAAAACCTATCAGCATAAAACTCAGATGTTCAACCGGATAGACCCTCCGTTGTACCGCCCCCTGACTGCATCCGGGGCCATGGGCGAGTCGGCCCGGTATGCTGAAGGCTCACTCCGGAGCAGCGGCAGCCTGTCACGGGGAGTTTCCATGGGAAATACCCGGGATGCCTCGCTGACCTCGAACCTGAATCTGCAGCTAGAGGGCAAATTAAACAAGGAGTATCGCATCGAAGCCACGCTGACCGATGCCAACATACCTATCCAGCCCGAGGGCAACACCCAGCAAATCCAGGAATTCGATAAGGTTTTCATGAGGATTTACAACCAACGGAACGAAATACTGGCCGGGGATTTCGATCTCCGCCCGCTCAACGGCTACTTCCTTCAGATGAATAAACGGGTGCAGGGAGCCAGATTCACCACTGAAACAACCGGAAAATCATGCAATTCCAATTTCAGCACCAGCACAGGAGCTGCTGTGGTCAAAGGGAAATATGCACGCAACAACATCCAGGGAAGCGAAGGCAATCAGGGGCCCTACACCCTCACAGGCGCAAACGGCGAAAGCTATATTCAGGTCATCGCCGGAAGTGACAAAGTTTATATCGACGGACAACCCCTGATACGCGGAGAAGAGGCCGGCTATACCATCGATTACAATACCGCGGAAATCAGCTTTACTCCTAAAACACTCATTACCAAAGACAAAAGGATTACTGTTGAATTTGAATATACCGAACGCAGCTACTCCCGCTTCCTTTTTTATAATGAGAACCGGTGGAAAACCACCAACGGTACCTGGTTTCTGAACCTGTACTCCGAAAATGATGCCAAAAACCAGCCACTGTTGCAGGACCTCACGGATTCAAACAAGCAACTTCTCTCGTCGATCGGTGACAACTCAAGCCTATCGAGGGTAAGCGCAATCAAAGAGTCGACCTACCGAAACGACCGGGTCTTTTATAAGGTGGCTGATTCAACGGTCAACGGGATCCGGTACGACAGCATCCTGATCCAAAGTTATAATGCCGACAGTGCCAGGTATGAAGCCGGATTCTCATTTGTCGGAGCCGGAAAAGGGAATTATGTACCAGCACAATCGGCTGCCAACGGAAGAGTTTTTAAATGGGTCGCTCCCGAAAACGGAACCCCAACGGGTAGTTATGAGCCCGTTACCAGGCTGGTCATGCCGCAAAGCAAACAGGTTCTGTCGGCCGGAACAAACCGGAAACTGGGGTCGAAAATGAAGTTGGACCTCGAGTGGTCACTCACCCGTAACGATCTGAACACTTTTTCAGATGCAAATGACGGGGATAATACGGGCATGGGACTGAAGGCAAATCTATCGAGAAAGGATTATCTGAAAAAAGACAGCAGTCTGGCTGTCAACACATTTCTGAATTACCGGTTTACCGGCGCACAATTCAATGCAGCGGAGCGATTCAGGGAGGTGGAATTCGAGCGCGACTGGAATCTGACTACCGATGGGGTGACACAACAGGAAAACTATATTGAATCAGGACTGGCCCTGACGGGGAAAGATAGCCTGCAGGCCGCTTACCGGCTCGAATATCTCAATCTGAAATCGAGCGTAGATGGTTTCAGGCAATATACCAACGGTCGTTTGCATGGGAAAAAATGGCAGGCATCCTGGACGGGCAGCTATTTGCTGTCGTCTGATACACTCCGCAACACCTCTTTCCTGAGGCATACCGGTCGTTATCGCCGTGAAATCGGCAAGATGTATGTGGAAGTACTGGAAAATGCAGAAAATAACCGATGGAAAAACAAGGATAGCGACACCCTCCTCACGAACAGTCAGGCTTTTCAGGAGTTTCAGGTAGAAGCTGCATTGAAGAAAGGCGACGGGCTGCCCTGGATGGTCAGGGTAAGCACCCGCACCGACCGGCTGCCCGATGGCGGTCAGATGCTCACAAACTCTCGTTCGTGGGATGCCGAAAGTTGGTTCGACCTTTCAAAGAACCCGGCTCTGCCCTTCCGTGCCGGTCTCCATTTCCGGTCGCTGGAAGCTGATTCGGGAGATCTGGCCACCGGCGAAACCGGAAAGACCGTCACCGGCAGAATCGAAAACCGCTGGCAGGCCTGGAAAGGTCTGCTCCGCTCGCAAACCTTTTTCGAGATCGGATCGGGGTATGACCGTAAACCCGAGTACTCTTATCTGGAAGTCACTGCCGGACAGGGATATTATACCTGGAATGATTATAATGGCAACAATATCAAGGAGTTAAATGAATTTGAAACAGCCTATTTTCAGGATAAGGCAGCCTACATCCGGGTTTCACGCCTCGGAACCGAATATATGCCCACCCTCGTCAATAAATTTAATCAGGTATTTACCATCCAGCCGAAAAAGGGGTTCGCCTCAAAGTTCACCAGCCAGCTGGCCTATCGTATCGATAAAAAGACGCCGAGAGGGGATTATCTGTATCTGGTGAATCCGTTCACCAATGATCCCAACGACGGACGGCTGATCAACCTGAATACCCAGCTGAGGCACAACTTGTCGTTCAACAAGTCGGGCACCAAATTCAATGCCGACCTGATTACCCAGAAACAATCGACCCGGACGACACAAGTGAACGGGGCTGACGGAAAAGTTTTGTGGTCGAATTCCCTGCTGATGCGTTACCGGTTTCACTCCTCATGGCAATTGAATTCCAACAGCGAATTGTCAAGAAAAGAATCGGTATCCAAATTTTTCAGTGCCCGAAACTACACCTTACTGAGCCGGTCGCAACTTCTCCAGATCGAGTGTCAGGCCAGCAAAGGCTTCAGAATAGGACTGAATTGGGAAATCAGATCCGAAGGGAATTCCGGCAACGACAGCAACCTTCTTTCAAACCGGATCGAGTCGGTGCTCACTGCGCAGATTCCGGAAAAAGGCCAGATCAGCTTTTCGGTTCAATACGTTTACATCAGCTTCGGGGGTCAGGCCGATTCACCGTCAGGATACGCCATGCTCAGGGGACTCAGCAACGGACACAATGGTGTTGCACAACTGTCGGCCCGCTATAAGCTAGGGAAAAACCTGGTTCTCGAAGGGGTTTATGAGGGCCGGATCACTCAGGGAGGCAAACCTGTTCACAATGCCCAGTTACAGGTAAGGGCTGTTTTTTAAAAAGCCGATAACAGGAGGTCGATATCCTGGGAAACTATTCCAAACTGATTGCCTATCAGCTCGTTAGTCAATATTCCATTATACAGATAGACTCCGCGCCTTACCCCCCGGTCATCCCTGATCAGCTGAAGGATACCCCCGCAACGACCTTTATCGAGTAAAACAGGCATCAGAACATTGCTCAGTGCGATGGAAGCCGTACGGGCTACTTTTGCCGGAAGGTTCGGCATCATATAGTGAACAACGCCATGCCGGGTGAATACCGGTTGTTCAGGAGAGGTATAGATGCCCGTTTCAAAGCTGGATCCCTGGTCAACATGAATGTCGATCAGTACCGATCCGGGTTTCATCGACATAATGATATCTTCAGGAATCAGATAGAAGGAGTCCTGATGGAGCCGTTGGAGCGTGCTGATCACCAGATCGGCTGTTTCAAAAGCCTTTTTCAGGA
>JAQWAJ010000195.1 GCA_028707745.1 Bacteroidales bacterium
GCTCAATGATACCAATGAGATACCCAGTTTGAGCACCAGTCTGAGAGGTTTATCAGAAAAAGCCACAATGGTGGAAAATGCCAGCTTTAATCTTTTCTTATAGGAGTAGGATGATTTTTTATTGTCTTTGCGGGCAGCATGTTTTATGGGAAGCTTAATAGTTTTAAAGCCCACCCATTTATTCAGCATCGGATAATATTTATGATAATCACCCAACGAAGCCATCGAATCGACCACGCTTTTTTTGTACAACACAAAATTGGCTATTGAATGGTCCTGCTCGGTTTCAGTCAGATATCCCAGAATTTTATAGAATAATTTCGATGCAACTATTTTCAACCAGCCATCTTTTCGTTCCACTCTGCTGGCAAATACAATATCATATCCTTTCAGCGCCTCCTGATACAGATCAATAATACGTTCAGGCTCATCCTGTAAATCACAATCCAGCGTAACGATCCAGTCTCCGTCGGCTGCATCAAAGCCGGCATTCAGGGCGGGTTGTTGTCCGAAGTTCCGGCTTAAACTGATGCCAACGATTTTATCATCCTCAGCAGCCAGTTGTTTAATGATTTCCCAGCTGTCATCACGGCTATTATCCTCCACCAGAATAATTTCGTATTGATTGGTTATCCCGGAAACAGAATCATGAATTCTGCGGACCAGTTCGGGTAATAATTTGGCCGCACCATAAACCGGACTGATTATCGAAAACTTGATTGCATTTTTAGTCATGGCTGGCAGCTTAGGATTTTTATTTGTTCCAGTGTTTTACTCTGCAACAGGATATCGGAATAATGTTTATTCTTATCTGAAGAACCGCAAATAATCCGATAAAATTCTTCGAATGATTTAATAAAATGATTATCAGGTTCCGCTTCGATTACTTTGGTTGATTCCGGTTTTTCAACAATTATTTTGGGTTTATAATCCGGTTTCGGCGTAAAGGCACGTTCGGCGGTTATTTTTCCTTTTTCTCCCCATATTTCGTACCGGCACTGATAAAAATTATCGAAGCCAAAAGATACGGATGCCCCGGTTCCTTTGGAATTAGTCAGGAAAGCACTCCCGTAAGTATTTGTTTTTAATTCAGGATCGATAAATAATGTTGCCCCTTTTACTTCAAAATCATTTCCCAGGATAAAATGAGTGGCTCTCACAGGATATCCGCCGGCATCCATCAGCGCACCACCACCCAGATGTTCATCATACCTGAAATTGCCTTTTGCCAGGGGTGGAAATCCGAATGACGCTGAAAAAAATCGAATTTCTCCAATTTCTCCGTTTTTAATTAAATTAAAAACAATTTCATGCTGGCTATGATATTGAAACATAAATCCCTCCATAAGGGCAAGATTGTGCTGCCTGGCATGATCGACCATTTCAGCAGCCTGAGTAAAATCGGAGGCGATTGATTTTTCGGCATAAACATGTTTCCCGGCTAACAGGGCTTTGTTGATCCACTCCTTATGCAATCCGGTTGGCAGCGGGATATAGAGTGCATCGATTTCATCCGAATCAATCATTTTCTCATAACCTTCCACGGCATGGCAATGAAACTCTGAGGCCAGTGTTTTTGCCTTGTCGGCCGACCGGCTTGACACTGCTACCAGTTCAAATTTTTCAGGCAAACATTTAATGGCAGGAATCACGAAATTACGCGCAATATTTGCACATCCCAGCACACCGATTTTAATTACATCTGACATAAATATTCTTAAAATGAAACTGCCGAAATCAGGCTTCGCGCAGCAATGTTTAAGTAATTATTAAATTTAATAAATGTCATAAGCTGTTGAAAGGTCATCCAGCAATAATTTTCAGGAACTTCATCAGGGAAGTCGTGACCGGCTTCGATAATCATATTGCGGTTTTGTTCCTTAAAGAAACGCCCGCCCTCTTCACTCTGATAGGCAGAATACCAAATTTGTTCTTTTTTAGCTTCCAGAATATTATTTAAAAAGGGTACGGAATATTCATTCTGACCAGTCCGGTAATTGCCGGTCAGGCATTGAACGGTCGGGGCCAGTTCGAGAATATCGAAATTACCTGCCTCCAGTTTTCCCTGAACCAGAAAATGATAAACACCATTTATGCGTTTGACAATAAATGCCATTATTCCGTCCTGTGTGGGAAGAATCATGGGCTGATCCCAGCTGACCACCTCGCGGTTACCGATTTCGACACGCACACCAATTACTGAAAAATATTTTTTACTGATATGGCTTATTGAAGTACCATCATATATCCAGTCATTAACTTTATTTAATGGAATATTGGTGACATTTAAATCATAACTGGATTTTAAATTGGTAATCCAGGAAATAATCTGGTCGAAATCATTCAGAAAAAAATCAGAATCGAGCAGGGATCTGACCGGGTCTTCATTTTTCAGATCATTGTCGGAACATGACCCGAAAGGTATGCAGGATATCACCGACCGGGTATCCATGTTGACTGCATTGTCGAATTTAATTAGTTCTTTTAGTTGCCCTAATGTGATCCAAATAAAATTATCCGGAATAATTATTTCTTCATTTTCCGGAATTTCAATAATAATATTTCTGTTTCTTTTTCTTAAAAATCTTGCACCCTGTTCGCTCTGCAACTGATCCAATAAAATTTTTACCGGTTTTTCGCCATTGAAATATTCGAGAAAAGTAGGGGATTTGCCTTTATGAACACGTGAATAGTTACTTTTCGTTGCCTGTAAGGTCGGAGAAATCTGAACTGTATTCAGGTTGCCGGGTTCGGTTTTTGCCTGCATTAAAAAATGGAGTATCCCATTAATTTTTTTGGTCATAATTCCCAAAAAACCGATTTCCGGCTGATTGATGATCGGCTGTTCCCAGACCGGCACCAGACCCCAGTTTGTTTCAACCCGGATCCCTTCGATCGAGAAGAATTTTCCGCTGTCATGAACAATATTTCCCGTTGAGTCATCAAACCTCCATAGCCTCATCTTTTCGAGCGATATCCGCTCAAGGCGGGTATGAACCTCTTCGTTTTTAAGGGCAATCCAATCCAGAATTTTTTTTACCGGCATTTCATCTGTATCCCGCACCATGGCCGATTTAAAAAAGTCAATCTCTGTTTGTTTGGTTCTAAACATGCTTTTGATAAAATACTACAATTCAGATAACTTCTGCTAACAAATTTAATTGTATTTCCCTGAATTTTTACTTTTTTAATAACTTCCTTATCTTGTGCTGATTTAATTTCGGATTTAACCGGTTATCTGCTATGGAAATCAACAAGAGGAACAAGTACATTCTGATTCTTATCCCGATCCTTTACGTGGTCTGGAGTTTGCAGCTGAATCACCTGGGTGGCCCGTTCTTCATGAACCGAAGCGACCCTGAATATCCGTTTTTGCTGAATGGCCTCAACTGCTCGTTATTTCAATTTCACAATATCGGGCATACCGATCATCCCGGAACACCGATGCAGATGCTTACCGGTCTGATTATCCGGATTACGCATATTTTAGTCGGACAAGACACGGTGGTTCAGGATGTTCTATCGAGACCGGAATTATATCTCGCCTCCTGTTCTCTGTTTCTGACGCTGCTAACGTTTGTCGTACTTCTTTGGGTGGGCCGTGTTGCCATGCGCAATGACGGGAGGATCACGGGCTCTTTGATTCTCCAAAGCACTTTTTTCCTGAGTACCATTCTGATAGATCTTCAGCTCAGATACACGCCCGACAGGATCATGGTGATATACAACCTGATCCTGGCCGGACTGACGATGAAATACCTGTTTACTGAGAATTACGATTCCTGGAAATACGCCATCCTGGCCGGAATTCTGATGGGGATCAGTGTGGCGACAAAATTCAACTATTTGCCGGTGCTGGCCATTCCTTTCCTCATCGTGCCGGGTTTACGGAACAAAATCATTTACGGCATTACAACCATCGCGGCTTTCTTTGTAGGGATACTTCCGATCATCGACAAATTTTATCTGTTTAAGAACTTCCTGAAGAATCTGGTCATACATGACGGGATGTACGGGGGTGGATCCCAGCAGATGATCAACTGGCAGTCGCTGGGCAAGAACACGGTTAATCTGCTAAAAGAGAATCCGACATTCGCCATCATACTGATTCTGGCGATCGGCCTGGTTGTTTATTATCTCCTGAACCGAAAAAAATTACAAAAATCCGACCGTTACTATCTGGCTTTATCCGGCTTTATCCTGGCTGCCTGCTTAGGATTCCTGCTGGTATCAAAACAATATAAAGTAGTCTATTTTGTTCCTGTTCTGGGATTAAGCGGGCTGGCACTATACATGATCTGGATGACTTCGGGCATTCAGTTTAAATGGAACCGGATGCATTCCTATGTGAGCTCCGGGGCTTTGGCTGTCCTGATTTTTTTGGCGGTGATGCCTATGCCGGCAAATTACCGGTCGAGGATTGCCCAGAAACAGGCCGCTATGAAAACCCGCCAGTTTTATGAAGATCATGTGACCAAAAAAGATCTGATGTTTATCCAGCCAACCTGGATTGCCGGTCCGATGACCGAGAATGCCCTGTCGTACGGAATCAGTTATGTTGCCGAGCGGTATGAATTTTACAACGACTACCACAAGCTGTACCCGAACGTGATCACCTGGGAAGCCGAAGGGCAAAAACCACGTTTGTTCAGGGCAGCTGATATCGATCCCGAATCTTTTCTCTATTGCGGAAAAGACATCTATGTTTATGCCACACCCGGAAGAAATGCCGACTGGCTGACCAATTACCTGGATACACTGGCCGCCAGGTCAGGGGTAAGCATCTCAAAAGATACGGTCTTTGTTAACCCCGATAATGAGGAGCGGGTGATCAGGGTGAGAAACAATACCGGCTGGACCACACTGACC
>JAQWAJ010000196.1 GCA_028707745.1 Bacteroidales bacterium
GATCGAATGCAAACATTTTTCCAGATGATCGGGAAAAGCCGGCAGACAAACCGGAGAAATCATCTCATTTCCAGCTCTGATGGCAGAGAAAACGAAGTTCGTTCCTCCGGCATCGAGCGTCAGTACTGTTTTGTGATTATTGTTGTGCATGACTGGTCATTTTACGGGTCAATAATAATATGCATAGGAGAGAGATCATCAGGATAGATATGGAAGCAGTCAAACCAAAAATATCATTCACATATCCCTGCAGGGGAAGGATAACGGCACCTCCTGAAACACCCATGATCATCAGGGCAGAGATCTCATTGGAGCGTTCGGTCTTATTTTGCAGCGCAAAAGAAAAGATGATGGAGAATACATTGGCACACATGAAGCCAATCAGAAAAATGGCAACTATCAGCACCCATAATTCAGACAATAACATCAAGGGAATAAAGGCAAACACAGCGATCAGGAGAGATATCTTCAGGAAACGTAGTGGCGCTGTTTTTAGCAACATCAAAGCACCCACGAAGGTACCGGCTATCTTGGCAAAGAAATAGACACTACTCCCCAAACCGGCCCGGCTCAGTTCCAGACCCACCTTCTTCATCAACAGCTCGGGGGCAATGGTGTTCAACCCTACATCCAGTCCCACGATCAGCATAATGGAAAGAAAGCTGAAAAGGATATTCCGTTCTTTCAACAGACCCATGACACTTCTAAACGATGTTTGAGAAGTATTGAATGCAAACTCGTTGGTTGTGGCAAAAGAGAGCAGCACGATGGAGAGCACGGAGATAGCCGAGAAAAGGGTGAAAGCCATCTTCCAATCACCAAAGACCGTGACCGCCACCCCGGCGAGAACAGGCCCCAGCAGCGAAGAGATCGACTTCACAAACTGTCCCGTTGTCAGCACACTGGCCGTTTTCTCTTTTGTGAACAGGGCAGCGATGAGCGGATTGAGTGAGACCTGCAGAATGGTATTGCTGATACCCAATAGTGAGAAAGCGATCAGTACCCATGTAAAATCATATTTCAGAAAGGGGATGATCAATGCTACAGCAGTCAAAGACAAAGCCAGCAACACCGTTTTCTTCTTCCCGATCTTCCCCATGAGAATACCTGCAGGGATAGAGAAGAGCGCAAACCATACAAACACCATCAAGGGAATGGTGTTGGACAGGGTACTCGACAGGCCAAAATCGCTTTTGATATAATTGGTGGAGATACCTACGATATCCACGAAGCCCATAATAAAGAAACCGAAGAAGACGGCTACTTTAGAAAACCAAAAAGATTGCTTATTATTTTCTCTCATCACCGTTTAATTAATGACGCACAGTTGCTTTGATGGTCATGCATTTTTTACCTGCTGATCTGCCGAATGGCCTTATGCTATATTCTCCCACTGAAGCCGGCACAATAAAGGTCTCGGCGTAATGTACAACAAGCGGTTCAAACGCTCCGTCCGGACTCTCCACAATAATCTCCTCACCCTCCACCAGGTTCAGCACATTTACTGAGCTGCCGGTGTCGTGTTTCACTGCTTTTGTGAAGGTGTGACGCCTGGTTTCAATAAACTGTGTCTCATGAAGTCCCGTTCTTTCCTCTGTCCATCCGTCACCGGAAGAGACCTGTTCGAATCTGTTCACCAGCTCATCCGTTACATAGGATGTATCCCTCTCCCATCGGATAACTCTTTCACCCCGATCAATATTGATGGGCCGTGGTTTACCATCGAGTCCCAACCGTCCCCAGTCCCACAGTTTAAATGTGTAGAGATTAGGGGTTGCACTGATCTCCAGCACCAGGCTATTCTTGCCTGAGCAGTGAATGGTGCCGGCAGGAATTAAATAGTGATCATGTTTTGCAGCAGGCAAAATATTGATGTATTTCTCTGCATCAAAAGGAGTTGTTTCATCTTTTTCTGCCTTTCTCAGTTCAGTCATCATTGCCTGGGAATCAATATTGGTTTTCACGCCCAGGTATACGGTAGCATCCTCACCGGCATCCAGCACGTAATAACTCTCTTCCTGTGTGTAGTGAAGACCAAAATTATCTTTGGCATAATCCAGATAAGGATGAACCTGTAAACTCAGATTTCCTCCCTGCATCGTATCCAATAAATCGAACCTGATCGGGAAATCCTGCCCGAATCGTGCTTCCACCGGTTCACCCAGCACCTCCCGGCTTTTCATATAGATAAGGTTGACCGATGGCATTTCAAAATTCACTCCGTCGATAGTGAAAAGCAGGCTGTTTTCTTCGGGTACACAATCAAAACACCACCCGAAGTTATCCACCGAATGGTCCAGATCACATACCTCATTCATCCACTGTCCTCCCCAGGGAGCAGGATCAAAAAAGGGAACCACCCGAAATGGTTTATTGGCGGTTTTCTCTATCCCCTTAATAAAAGTATTCCTGTCGATCAGTTTGGGTTCCTCCTTCACGGTATCCAGCCAATAATCAACTTTATGCATTATCTTTTTCTTTTCTCTATCGAGCACCTTCCAGTCGTTGAACATGCCTCTCTTGTATTGAAGTGAGAAAGGCTCCTGCCGATTGTCGACACCAAGTGCTGAAACTTCCCGTCGTCGCATTCTCTGTTGAATTTCCCAACGCGGCATATCGGCATATACCAACAAACCGGTATCAACCACCGCTGATGAGCCCGGTCCGAAGACAATCACCCTGCTTTTCGGGTCTGATGCGATTATTTCCTGTTGAGCCTTCCTCAGCTTGTCCCTATCAAAGTAATCAGACAGAGACAGGTTGCTGAAGTAACCGAACAGCACATCATCCTTCAGGAAAGGAGATGTCATTGCTACAATCTCCTCCTCGCTTTTGAACAGTTCGGTTGTATCGATAAAAATAGCATGTGGTAATGTTTTAAAAATTTGTATCAGGTTTTTGGAATAAATACCCGTATAACATTCGACAGCAGTGATGTTCCCTCTGCGATCGGTCGTTAATTCTGTTAAGATGTTATCCCAACCTTTTATCAGCCTTCCATCCTCAATTTTGGTTGAGGGAAACTTGTCATATGTACCCATTAATAAATACTTTGTTTTATATTATATGTAATTTGTATGAACATATTCGCCGCAAATATAGAATATTCCTACTTTTCTAGCAAGTATTTTTGAGATTTTTTTCATAATATTTTATTTTTGAGGCAAAAGTCCTATTCATGTACCAACATATTGAATTCATTTTTTTCAGAAGAGATTCTTTTTATCTCATAAAATAGTTGTATTTTTACTTTTTCTAATTTAGGATATGGAGTGTTTAAACATTACATCCACTGCATGGATCGTACTTCAATGTATTGAAAAGAGCAGCTAGATCTTACATCGCAAGTATCCTGTAATTAAATTGTAATTAACAGGTTCACCCATTTTCATATTATTAGTATGATCGACAGAAACAGCAACACGCCCCTGCATAAACAGGCTGAAATTTACCTGAGAGAGCTGATTGTATCCGATAAATACAAGAATGGCAAACTTATTCCCAACGAAGTTGAATTGTCTGAACAATTAAATATTTCACGGAACACGCTCAGACAAGCCATCAATCAATTGGTGAATGAGGGGCTTTTGATCCGGAAAAGGGGTATCGGCACGAGAGTGGCGATCAACAACATCTACAGCGAAGCGAACAACTGGTTAAGTTTTTCACAGGAAATGAAGGTGCTGGGAATAAAGGTGGAGAATTTCGAGCTGCATATCAGTAAACAAAAGCCAAGCCCTGAAGCATCTACCTTCTTCTCTGTCAATGAAAACGATATAAAGGTTTTAAAAATTGAACGCTTGCGCGGCAAGGAGGATTTTCCTTTTGTCTATTTTATCTCCGAGTTTAATCCGGCCATCCCGTTAGACGGTTCAGAAAATTTCAATGTACCGCTGTATGATATCTTAAAAAACGAATATCAAATCATCGTAAAAAACTCAAGGGAAGAGATCAGTGCAGCACCTGCGAATGACTTTATCGCATCGAAGCTTGAAGTGGATACAGGTACTCCCATCCTGGTCAGGAAAAGGTTTGTGAGCGATGAAAATGGGATACCGGTCGAGTTCAATATTGGCTGGTATCGTGCCGACTCTTTTACGTACAAGATTGAAAGCAGCCGCAAGGAACTTGTATAAAATCTGATACATTTGGTTGCGGCGGTAAGGAATAGGAAACTGGATAGCTTACGTAGGGTCAAGTCTTATGATCCCTTATAGATTCCTTATGTTTCCCTTATATTTCCCTTATATTTCCCTTATATTAGAATAAGGATGACATAACGAATAGTTAAGGACGGTATAAGCAATAATCAGCCGATAAGTTTGTCAGACTCCATTCTATTCCCGCCTATACAGAAATTTTTAATTGTAGCAACTATGGCAAGATTTAAAGATGCATTTTTCGCGGGCTAAGCGGAAAAATAGGCCCGGTTGTTACATACGTAAGAAATGGCCATACTGTCCTCTTCAGCTGGGATTCGCAGCTTCAAAAGCCTTCTGATGGTAGCCGCAACGACGACCGGGTGAACATTGTTTATTTGCATACGACGTTCTCCGGCGCCGGTCAGTTGCTGAGTGCGGTCCCCAACGATTGCCAGACGAATCCGGTAGTTGGAGAACTTTTGAAGTATTTCTCCTGCCATTCGGTTTTTCAGGTCGAAGAATTCGGGCGTGATGTTTTTCTCGTGAATGATCATCCTATCGAAACCATGATAGTAGAGTTTAGTACTCCCTATTCTCTGTACCGATTAAGCGGGGTTTTTAACTAAAATATTGTTCTCGAATTTTTTCACATTATCGTTTTTTTACTTGTAAACCAGCCATTCTTGAAGCAAATGAGTAAGT
>JAQWAJ010000197.1 GCA_028707745.1 Bacteroidales bacterium
GTATTTGTGTCAATTCTTTGAATCCGGTAAATTTGTGTTGAATGAATCGCGCTGTACTTAGAGTAAAGAAGTGACCAGTGACCAGTGACCAGTGGTGTCAAAGAAATGCAAACCTTTTCCCATTTTCTTTTGCGATTTTTGAAAAAAATCTATCTTTGCAGCCGAATTGTCCTGTGGTGTAATTGGCAACACGTCTGATTCTGGATCAGAAGAGTCCAGGTTCGAGCCCTGGCAGGACAACCAAAAATGAAGGAGGTTAGCAATAACCTCCTTTTTTTGTGACATTTGCCAAGTGATGTCCGGACTATTTGATTACACTCTCTGAGGGCTATTCTTTGCCAGCTTTCTGGCCGCTACGGTCATTCCATTCAGTTCCGAAGCATTATTATCTTTCTTGATTATCCATGGGACAAAAGCTTTTACCGCTGTTTTGGTTGCCTCTGCCGGTAACTGGCTCGGAGGAATGAGCAGCTATGCAATTGGCTATCTGGGTAAATGGGAGTGGATCGAAAAGTATCTGCGGATAAAACGCGAAACCATTGAAAAGTGGCATAACCGACTGTACCGTAGAGGCGCAATCTTTGCTCTTTTATGCTGGGTTCCTGGTGTAGGCGATATCTTTGCTGTCGGGCTTGGCTTGCTACGTGCCAATATCCTGATCACCGCCATTGCCATGTTGATTGGAAAATTTCTGCGTTATGTGGTCTGGGGATGGCTGACCGGGCTCGTATTCTGACTTGCAGTATTATCACATTTTGTACAACTGCTCAAAAATGCGTATGGTATCCTGAACTGCAAATTCAGGCTTCAGAGATGTATCTGAAATCCCTGATACAACACGGGAAATATCATGATCAACTTTACCTTTTTGACTCCAGACAATGGGAGAAGTTGCCGTTAAATAAGCTGAGAAATTATGATGCCCTGATCCCGGACGTTCACCAATAATATGAATGATCCCATTTCTTTCAGAGGGAGTTCCCTCCCGGCCAAAAAGTATTTCCCCGCAGGCATAGCCCGCCCGAACCCTTCCATGCGTAATGACCAGGTTTTGTTCACTGACCCGATAATTCTTTTCTTTTAGCACTTTCGTCAATCCATCTAGAAATGGCACCAAATGTCCATCATCCATCAAGGCCCTGACATTCAGACCATCAGAAATAATGATTTGGACATCCGGAACATTACTTCCCCATTTTTTACGTATCTCTTCTAAAATTTTGATGGTTCCCGGACTAAGACGCTCCCCTGATTTGGGATGAAACACATAATCCTTACGATCTTGTGATTGTGTAATTATCGCCGCAGATGCCGGAATCGAAGCCACAAAAGAGGGCTTCATCTCTGTCCATAAACTCACTTTGGCATCCTCATACAACCGGTGTACTTCCTCATCCAGCCGGGGATCCAGATCCCAGCTGTTTTGCCCGTGACCCTCGGCAATATTGACTCCCCTTTCCCGGATTGCAGCCAAACACTTTTTCCCTTCTTCGTAGATTTCATCCTTCCTTCTCCGATCCTGTTTAGCCAGACAATACTGATAATATACCCATACAGGGTCTCCAAAGTGGGTGGTTGGTAACCCATCTGAATCAATGATCTCCAGCTTTTTAAAAAAATCCCACATGGCATCGTTCACCTTGTACCCAAATTGCTGACGGATCTTCACATGATTGTTAAAAGCAGTGGTCAGATAGCTGAGCATGGGATCGCTTTTGGTAGGCAGAGCCATCAGATAGGCCGGATTGGCTGGCATTACCTGTTCAATGCACCAGTCCAGATCATCCAGCGTGATATCCATGTGCAGAGTGGAACAGATATCCAGCCCGATTGTCAACCCGTGCAACTTTCCCATTACGGTATCCTCGAGACAGCAACGCACCAGTTGTTCCCGCGACTTAAACACTTCTGGTCCAATAAAGCCGGCAACATCATTCAGGAATACCCAGGGAACTTCTTCGGGCACTTTCGAAACAGACAATTGATGTTTTAAAGCTCGCAGGAAACCATATTTTCTGGATTCGTGAATAACCATGTCAAAACCTTCACCATGACCGTTTGTCGAATCAGCACCTTGTCCGGTTTCACAATAAAAGCCATAGTGGCCATTCCTTTTTGCTGCATGATTGAACATCTTTTCAATAGTGAGATCAAAAGTCTGATTCGCAGTTTCGGTTCCCCCGAGGCTTTGGAACCAAATCCCGGTAGTACCCGGATACATCTCTTCAACTTTTGCCTGCACATCAATATGAGAAAGGACACAGGTGGGCAATGTATCCTGCAGTCCAAATGCGATCAGAATATCGTGCAGAGTCTGCTCCACCAGGGCAACTGATTCCGGCTCGCTGGAAACCGGATTGGTACCTAAAACCAAATCTCCGACACCATAAGACCAGCCGTCAAACACCTGCCAGGCAATATCTTCAGGATTGTCAGTAGGTGAATTGGGTTGAATACGAGCACTCAGATAGCCTTTGCTTCCAATCTTACTACCAGGCAATGCATTGAAAACTTTTTGCCCCACCCTGATTAACTCCTCATTGCTCATCAGCTTCACTAAACAAGCAATGATATCGCTGGTTAGTCCGGGCATAATGGTCTTAATGGCCTCTTCAGAGTTATTTAGTACGAAGTTTTTTAATTCACCCATCGTCCAGGTTGGAACTAATGAATCCTGGAATGTTGTTTTTTGAATGAGCTCAAGAATACCATCCTGATAGATGACGTTTTGATTCAGGTCTCCGACTTTCGTATGATTGAGCAAGGCTCTTGCATGTATCCGGGAAGATTCATTACTTGCAGCTACACCAATAATCAGGTCTCCTTCTTTGAACTCATTGGCCGCCCCTAAAATTTGCCGGTAAAGAGTCATATCCATTTCACCATTGACCCTCCGGATATAGGAGAAAATATCCTCTCCATCCATCGGTGTACCTATACTGATCGCTTTATCGGATGGACCCGCCAAAGTCCGATTGCGAAAACCAAATGAGTTTAAGAAGAGAAGTGAAGTACCTAGCATGGCTGCCTGGCTTATAAATTTTTCTCGGGTCATCTTATTCATAGTCAGGATATGGAGTCCAAAACGATCTATTTCGATAAACGCATTTCGTTATATCAATCAATAAAGTTAAACATTTTGGAATAAACTTATTGCAGTCAATGATTTTACCCATCAGTGGCTTCAACTGTATCAATGCAAATCAGATATCTCATTACTAACCTTTTTTTTAGTACCCAAAACAATGGATTCTTTACTTTATGGTAGATTTACCGGGCATCTTAAATTTAATAACTGGTAACCTATGTCAGGAAAAAATTTCAGAACAGAGGTATTCATCGCAGGGATGATGATTATGACGTCTTTTATGGCCATTCAGGGGCAGGAGGCTCAATGGAACGGTCCCGGCAGGAATGGCGTTTTTACGGATACTCTCTTGTTGAAAGAGTGGCCGGCCGAGGGTCCAGTCTTACTTTTTGCCACACCCGGGATCGGCAAAGGGTACTCATCGGCGGTCGCCACCCGCGACCGTATCTATGCAACAGGCATAAGGGACACATTGGAGTACCTGACCTGTCTGGATCACAAAGGAAATATTCAATGGCAGCAGTCTTATGGCAGGTGCTGGATCAAATCATATCCCGATGCCAGATGTACTCCAACCATTGATGAAGAAAGAGTGTATGTTTTAAGCGGTATGGACAATCTGGTTTGTTTTCATGCCGTGACCGGTACCGTAATCTGGAGCGTGGATATCCATAAGGAGTATAACAGCAGCTGGGATATGTTCGGCGTATCTGAAGCGATCCTGCTGGTTGATGACAAAGTAATTGTTACGCCGGCCGGGGAAACCACTACCGTCATTGCGCTCGATAAAATGACCGGAAAGCTGGTGTGGCAATCAGAATCCCTCCATGCCCATCGCTCCAATATGTCACCGATAGTCATCAACCATGCTGGCAAAAAGTATATTGTAGCTTCCGTTCAAACCCACATGCTGGGAGTTGACGCTTCAGATGGTAAAATTCTATGGTCATACCATTATAATTTCCTTGATAAAGACGGCAATAACGCTACCATCTTTACCAATAGCCCGATTTACCGCGATAGTTGTTTGTGGATATCAAATGGCTGGGATGTTAAATCCGTCATGCTTCAGATTGCTCCGGATGGTAAGTCTGTTTCAGAAAAATTTATTGACCATACATTTGATAATCAGAATCATGGAGTAGTATTGATTGACAGCTTTCTGTACGGATCAAATTTTACCGGCAGAACCACCGGCAAATGGGTTTGCATGAATTGGAACACGGGTGAGATTGTCTGGATTTCTGATTTTCAAAACAAGGGCCCTATTCTGGCGGCCAATGGAATGCTTTACTGTTGCGATGAGAAGAGCGGTATTATATCCCTGGTAAAAGCCGATCCCAGGGAGTGCAAAATCACCAGCTCCTTTAAATTGAACAAAGGTACCGGCCCTTACTGGTCGCATCCGTCCATCTATTTTGGAATGCTGCTGGTCAGGCATGGAGATTTTTTGGTAGCTTACCAGATCAGAGAATGAAATCAGATTCATCCTTTCACTAGCCACTGCATCACTGATAGTTAGAGTTTACTGCATTTTCCGTGCCGCAAGGTTTACCGATTTTTTTACTTTTGCACCACGGTTGCAAAAAGGAAACGAGTGGGCTTTATGAACGGGTATTTAAGTCCTGACGACATAGAAAACGTCAGGGAACTCAAAAAGACAATTCAAAGAAACAACGATGTCAGTTGGATGCTCTGCGATTATCTGAATGATAATCCGTGTTTTATCACCAAAGAGTTGATGGACAGTGTGAAT
>JAQWAJ010000198.1 GCA_028707745.1 Bacteroidales bacterium
AACCTGCACATCTATGCCGGTCCGAATCATCCGCATGAAGCCCAGATGCCAAAAACTATAGAATTACAAAAGTAGCACATAAGATTCATGGAACTCATCAACACAATTGGTAGAAGGAAAGCGGCCGTTGCCCGTATCATTCTGAACGAAGGAAAAGGACAGATCACCATTAACAAAAAGGATCTGACCGAATATTTTCCGCTTTTCCAGCTTCAGCATATTGTTACCCAGCCGCTCAATGCACTTGATGTAGCCGGAAAATATGACATCCGCGTCAATCTTGATGGCGGTGGAATCAAAGGACAAGCTGAAGCGCTTCGTCTGGCTATCGCCCGTGCACTGGTAGTAATCGACCCGGAATGCAAAAAAACGCTCCGTGCCAACGGTTTTCTTACCCGTGACCCGAGAGTGGTTGAACGTAAAAAACCAGGTCAGCCGGGTGCAAGGAAACGCTTTCAGTTTTCAAAACGCTAATATCTCTTATCAAGAGTTTAGTTTAGTATCTAAACCTGCAGGACTTACGGATTTTCGTAACTACCGGCAAGTTGCTTAATCAGAAGGTAAACTAAGATTATAATTTATGTCCAGAACAAATTTTCAGGAATTGCTCGATGCCGGTGTTCATTTCGGTCATCTGAAACGCAAATGGAATCCGAACATGGCTCCCTATATCTTTATGGAGAAGAACGGAATCCACATTATCGATTTACACAAAACCGCTTTTAAAGTTGACGAAGCTGCTGAAGCTATGAAGCGGATCGCAAAATCAGGGCGGAAAATATTATTTGTGGCCACAAAAAAACAGGCCAAAGAGATCGTAGCCGAAAAGGTTCTTCCTACCGGAATGCCTTTCGTAACAGAACGCTGGTCGGGCGGTATGCTCACCAACTTCCCTACGGTCAGGAAAGCTGTAAAAAAAATGGTTTCCATCGATAAGATGGCTACTGACGGAACATTCGACCACATGTCGAAACGTGAACGTCTTCAGGTTACCCGCCAGCGCAACAAGCTGGAGAAACTGCTTGGCAGTATTAAGGACCTGACCCGTTTACCAGCCGCATTGTTCGTGGTTGACGTTGCCAAAGAACATATCGCTGTTAATGAAGCTCACAAACTGAATATCCCGGTATTCGGCATGGTTGACACCAACTCCGATCCGGAAAGTGTTGATTTTGCAATTCCGGCTAATGATGATGCATCGAAATCTATCGCGCTCATCTGCGGAATCATGTGCCAGGCTATTGAAGAGGGCCTGAACGAAAGAAAAGCCGAAAAAGATAAAGAAGAAACGGAAAAACCTAAGAAATCGGAATCATCCGATGAAAAGGGAGCTCCCAGAAAAACCATTCGCAAACGCATCTCAGCTGAGGTTGCTACCGGCGAAGGGGACGAAGTTGAAGATTCTGAATAATATCTAATATTTATTCATCATGGAAATTAAAGCTGCTGACGTTGCAAAACTACGTCATATGACCGGTGCCGGTATGATGGACTGCAAACAGGCCCTCAAAGAGACCGACGGTGATTATGATAAAGCTATCGATATTCTCCGGAAAAAAGGACAAAAAGTAGCCAACAAAAGGGCTGACCGTGAAGCCACTGAAGGCGCAGTTATTTCTAAAGTCAATGCTGACCATACTTTTGGCGTATTGCTGGTGCTGAATTGCGAAACCGATTTCGTTGCCAAAAACGAAGATTTCGTGAAAAAAGTTCACTCATTTGCTGACGCTGCCCTCGCAAGCAAAGTCACCACGCTGGATGAGGTGAAACAACTAATCGTTGACGGGCACACCATTGAAAGTGAAATCTCCAACATGACGGGAATCATCGGTGAAAAAATCGATCTGTCGGTTTACAAAACACTGGAGTCTCCTTTTGTAATGCCTTACATTCACCCCGGAAACCGTCTGGCAACCTTGGTCAGCCTGACTAAAAAAGTTGCCGATCCTCAAACTGCAAAAGATGTTGCCATGCAGGTAGCCGCTATGGCTCCGCTTGCTGTTAACAAGGATAAAATCCCGCAGGAAGTCATTGATAAGGAACTTGAAATCGGCCGGGCTATCGCCCTCGAAGAAGGCAAACCAGCCAGCATCATTGATAAGATCGCCGAAGGAAAACTGGGTAAATTCTTCAAGGAAAACACCTTGTTGAGTCAGGATTTCATTAAGGACCACAAAATGACTGTTGGCGATTATCTGACTCATGTCGATAAAGACCTTACGGTTGTGGACTTTGTCCGTTACACCCTGAATATTGACTGATGAAACTGTTCCGCTCGCGGATATGATACCTGAAAATCCCGGTCACCACCGGGATTTTTTTTTATCTTTCGGCACTCATACCCATCCAATATGGCAACTTATAAAAGAATTCTGCTGAAATTGTCGGGGGAGTCCCTTCAGGGGCAATCCTCCCATGGAATCGATACCGGCCAGCTCGAAAGTTACATGAACCAGGTTGCTGAAATCCATGACCTCGGAGTTCAGGTGGGCCTGGTTATCGGCGGGGGAAACATTTTCAGGGGAATGTCGGGCACCAAAGAAGGCTACGACCGGGTAAAAGGGGATTACATGGGCATGCTTGCCACGGTCATCAACGGACTGGCCCTGCAATCGGCATTCATGAAAAAAGACATTCCTTGCAGCTTATTCACGGCCATCCGGATGGAACCCGCTGCGGAATACTGGTATCGCGATAAAGTTATCGCCGCCCTTGAAGCCGGTCATGTGTGTATATTCGCAGCCGGAACCGGCAACCCGTTTGTTACCACTGACACTACCGCCGCCTTGCGCGGAGTCGAGATCGGTGCTGAAATGCTCCTTAAGGGAACCCGGGTTGACGGAGTGTACAGCGCTGACCCCGAGAAAGACCCCACAGCCACGCGGTTTGATGAGATCTCTTTCGACGAGGTGATCAACCGGAACCTCCACATCATGGATCAAACCGCCTTTACGCTCTGCCGCGAAAACAATCTGCCCATCCTGGTGTTCGACATGAACACCAAAGGCAATCTCAAAAGGTTGATTTCAGGAGAAAAAATAGGTACGCTCATTCATAAATAGATAATTTTGCTCCCTTTGAACGTTAATGAATACATGATATGAACGAAGAAGTTGAAATAATTTTGGAAGATACTGAGGATAAGATGGAGCGGACGATCCGGCATCTCGATAACGAATTGTCGAAAATCCGCGCCGGTCGTGCAAATATCCACATGCTCGACGGCATTATGGTAAATTATTACGGCACTCCCACTCCCCTGGCTCAGATTGCAAACGTTAATTCACCCGATCCAAGGACTCTGGCCATTCAACCCTGGGAAAAAAACATGATTGATCCGATCGAAAAGTCAATCATGGCCGCTAATCTGGGGATGACTCCGGTGAATAACGGAGAGGTGATCAGGATCAATATCCCGATGTTGACCGAAGACAGGCGTCGCGACCTGGTTAAAAAGGTGAAAATTGAAGGTGAAAATGCACGTGTCGGCATCCGCAATAACCGCCGCGATGGAAATGACCAGCTCAAAAAACTGATCAAGGAAGGACTTGCCGAGGATACCGAAAAAGATGCTGAAAAAACGGTCCAGGAAATGACCGATAAATACATCAAAATAGTTGACGATAGACTGATCGTTAAAGAAAAAGATATCATGACGATCTGAGATTATTCCGGATCGAACCCGATACTCATGCAAGAAAACAACTTCTCATTGCTGAAGAGCATCAACAGCCCGTCGGATCTAAAGAAACTGAGCGAAGCAGATCTGGATCTGGTTTGTAAGGAATTACGGGATTTCATCATTGAGGAGGTTTCGTGTAACCCGGGCCACCTGGGCGCCAGTCTGGGGGTAGTTGAACTCACGGTTGCACTTCATTATGTGTACAATACGCCGTTCGATCAGATCATCTGGGATGTCGGACATCAGGCTTACGCCCATAAAATACTCACCGGACGGCGCGATGTTTTTAACACCAACCGGAAATTCAAGGGGATCAGCGGGTTTCCGAAAATGTCGGAAAGCGAGTATGATTCATTCGGCACCGGGCACTCATCCACCTCCATCTCGGCAGCTCTGGGAATAGCCGTTGCAGCCAACCGTAAAGGGGAAAACCGCTACACGGTGGCGGTTATCGGAGACGGCGCCCTCACCGGGGGAATGGCTTTTGAAGGGCTGAATAACGCCGGTATCGAACGCTCAAACATTCTGGTTATCCTGAATGATAACAATATGGCGATCGATCCGAATCATGGCGCCCTCAATGATTATCTGATGGACATCACCACGTCGCGTTCCTGGAACCGCTTTAAGGAAGATACCTGGAAAATTCTGGGCGTTTTCAGCAAGATTGGCCCCGATGCCCGGCGAATGGTGCAGACACTCGAGAACGCCGTCAAACACATGATACTCAAACAGAGCAACCTGTTTGAATCCCTGAACTTCAGATATTTCGGACCTGTTGACGGGCACGATGTGATCCGAATGGTGAAAATTCTGGAGGACATGAAGAAGATCGACGGGCCCAAACTGCTGCATGTGCTGACCACAAAAGGGAAAGGAGTGCCGCTGGCTGAAATGAATCAGACCATCTACCACGCACCCGGAAAATTCAATAAAGTGACCGGAGAAATCATCCGGGAAGAACCTTTGGATATTCCCCCCAAATACCAGGACGTTTTCGGGCATACCCTGCTCGAACTGGCCAGGATGAACCCCCGTATCATGGGGGTCACTCCGGCCATGCTGGCCGGGTCATCCATGACTTTCATGATGGACGAAATGCCGGACCGGACCTTTGATGTCGGTATCGCCGAACAGCATGCCGTAA
>JAQWAJ010000199.1 GCA_028707745.1 Bacteroidales bacterium
GCGATAACTTGCGACCATCTTTACGACTGACCACTACTACATAGATTCCTTTCGCCACAGATGGTCCGATCGGGAATATCAGGTTTTCAGGGTATTGTAAATATACAATTTTTCGACCTTTTATATCATACAATGAAATTTCCTGAATTTCATTCGGCTGAACATCTTTCAAAACCACCTCGCGGCTTGCCATCAGATAAACCAGATTCATATCCGGATTGATAACCGGTACGGTTGATGCAGGATTCTTCAGGTCGATAATCAGATTGTCAATAAAGCCAGATCCTCCTTCAGCAGCTGCATTGTTCACAAACCTGATTCCCTTAAACGGATTGGTATTATTGGTTCCTCCGATCTGTACGTTCCAATCCCACTCCTTTACCATCTCCTCGTTCACCATCAGAGATGCCACACCGGTGGTCATATTCATCGAAACATTAATACGGTTCCATTGCTCAGGAACAAAACTGAATGCAAATGTACCTTCGCCATAAGTCAGCAATCCAACTCCGGCCCCCATGAGTTCGATTTTTGAATTCACGATATTATCGTCGGAAGTGCTGCTCTTCTGCAGAAGTTCAGCCGCCACCTGCCCTCCTTGGTTCTTAAACCTGAACTCTACAAAATAGGCCGGATCATCCGGTGTTTTAATCAATAATCCGGCATCACTCTTCGGTTTAAGCTCCATGGAATAGAATCCTGAATAGGTGATACTCCGGTTGGCTATCGCCTTTTTGGTAAGGGTGGTGTTAATATTGACCCAAAAAGGAGATGCATCAGCCACCGGGCAGCTCGTATAATAACCATCGAAATTGTCAGTGAAAGGTATCGGCAAATCCTGATAGGTTGAAAAATGATAAAGTCCTGAATAATAGGTAGTATCAGCATGATATGCCTCAACTCTCCAGTAATAATCCTTGTCCTGCTCAAAAGTTCCGTTGTAGAATTTGTCAGTCTGAAAAATCGATACCAGATCCATTACATTTCTGCTGTTACCGACAAAGACGTTGTAATAGACATCCGGCTGATTCTGCAAATTACTCTCCCAGCTCAGTCTTGTAACGGAAGGAATATTGACATCACGCGCCGGAGTCGGGTAACAGGGGGCATAAACTGAAGGCTTTGTGTGAATCAGCAGATCGGTACTTGCCTTGATTTTCGGAATGACGTCGTTCCAGGTCTCATAACTTACAAAACAGTCTTTATAACTGGCGCCAAAGCCTTCACCTAAATGAAACAGGAAGCATTCGGCCAGTTTCGGAAAATACCGGTCAGCGCCATAGAGATCCATCAGCATATTCTGATAGGTCCCGGTTGATGACATGCGCAACATGCCCATATCGGTGTTATGTCTGAATTCATATAAATCAAAAGGCAAATAATTATATCCATATAATTCGATCAGAGACCGGGTTTGTCCAAATTTTGTAAAATCGAAATCATAGCAGTCATAAAACCGAAGATGCCTGAG
This sequence comes from Bacteroidales bacterium, assembly GCA_028707745.1. Classification (GTDB taxonomy): domain Bacteria; phylum Bacteroidota; class Bacteroidia; order Bacteroidales; family UBA12481; genus UBA12481. The sequence continues at coordinate 1,472 of JAQWAJ010000199.1, forward strand.
TCGTTGCAAATAATCGCCATCTCTCAGTACCCGGATATCTGTACCGTCGATCCTCAGGTTTTTCAGCTGAGGTAAAATCTCTATGCCGCGCTGATCTGCAAAACCGATTTCCAGACTACGGATCAGTTCCAGCTCGCCGACAAAAGGCTGACGGAGCAGATTGTCGGTTCCCAACTGCGTATTTATCAGTCTGCGCAAAGCGATGCTGGGAATATCTGCAATTTCCTGATTCGAAATATACCGGAAAGGTTCACTTAATTCGGATGAGCCATTTACGCCGAAATCAGCGACCACTCTGAGGTTTGAGCTGATGCCCATCTGGTCGGCAGGCACTAGAACAGATTTCTCAGTGGTCTCCGCAATCGGAATCAGTCCATCCTGAAGAACAACAAATCTCTTCAGCAGCGAGCTCAGAGAATCGCCCAGATTGGCTTCCCAACTTATTCGGATGGATTCACCCTCTAGGGTCGCGCTAACGTTAGTGGGTCCGGGCAACATGGATTCAGGATGAAAATCCGTATAACAATTCAGGAATGTATGGTCAGTATCCACCTTGACTACCGGGTAATCAAGCTGGTAAAATCCATTATAAAGCCCGCCTAATCCCATATTGAAATGGAACAGGTTTCCCGGGAAATATCCGTCGATCACAAAAGATTGATACAACCAGTCGGCCGGTACCGGGTGGCGAAGCGTAAGTTGATGGTGAATAACCTCTTCAACATTATAATCCCAGCTTTCAACCGTTCTCATATTTTTGCTATACCCGAAATAAGCCGGTAAGGTGGTTTTATAGGCCTCAAGAGCCGCCCCTTCAGGTTGCATCTGACAGGCAACAGCCATATAGTAAACTAACGAATCGACTGCGGGAGTCCCGGTCACATCCGACATGTGTTTGAAATTGAATCTTACGTCATCAAACTTGGTGCACAACTCGCCGTATCCATTCAAAACATAGCATAACTCGCCATTTCCTGTCGACGGAGTTTCGTAAAACCGGAATATCTGAGCCATGGCAATCGCCACGGAGCCACCAGCTTTATAATCTTGCGGATACATATTGAAAAAATCAGCACTGCAGTTCCATGAAGTGGTTAGCAGTGGGGCAATTGCTCCGGTAGTTAGTGACAATCCCGATTTTTTTCCCGAAAACACCTGCCAGTTCTCCTGTATGTCAGGACTAGTAACTTCCTGTGCTTGTAAATTTTCGCATTGATTCCTAATATTACTGAGCACAACATTCATCAATGCCGGAATCTCACTCTGTGTTGCAGGAAATTTACTCTCCCATGAAAAACCGAGTACCGGAGGGCAATTCTCATTTTTAGCCACGATCACAAAGCCTGAGTCTCCCACATTGCAAATATAAAACGGCTCATCTGAACTAACAGTGCCAGAGATGCTCACATTACTGTATAGCGACCTTTTCTCAACAGGAAAATACTGGTTTACCGCAATTTTTGCAACCGTTACTGCTTGAACTTTAGTTACTTCGCCGGCAACAACTGTCATTTGCAACAATCCTGATAACAACAGGCAGAGCGCAAAAAACCGATAGAAAATTTGTGATTTCATCAACTTGGATATTTGAATGCAACATATTGCAAATTTTGGTATTTTCAGCTATTGAAAAACAGCCAATTTACGTATGACCTGGAAGAAAAAAAATGCCGGTCAGATAAATATCGAGCCGGCATTAAAACAATCTTTACTTCTACGGATTATCCGATCACTCCCTTAACAAACTTCTTCAATTTGGGATTGATCCGTATCAGACTTGAGTTATCCTCATGAACAAGATAACCCCTTTTTTTAAGTTCAAGAATTTTTTTCATTCCCGGCATCTGCGACATGCCAAGGTCCTTAACGACATCCCCGGGAGAAGTGGTGCCTTTCTTCAAAATGTTCCCAAGGATAAGTTTCTCAACCGGAGGCATGAAAACCCTTCTGAATAGTACCCCAATGGCACCTGATTTCTTTGATTCCATAATGTTAAATCTAATTGAAACTATATCGGTCACACACAGTTAAAGTTCGAATATCAACTCATCTTTGACGAAGACTATTTTTTTCCTGATCGCTAACTAAATTACAAATAAAATCCAGGTTTGTTATCAATACCAACAAATATTTTGACAAATGCACAGTTTCATTTGTTTAATGAGATCACCTCTGTAACTCCAACTATAGTCATAATTTCGCTACATTTGGCGCACTCATTCAAACACTATCTCCCAAATGGGATTAAAAATTTTCAAAACCGTATGTTGGTGCTTCTCGTTTGCAGTAGTACTGCCAGTTAATGCGAAAGATCACCGGATAAAAAGTTCTGGTAGTCAAAATCTTGATATAAAAGGATTAGCAGCCGGATGCACTCCCGGTAAAACCAGAACCATGCTTGACCTGAACAATGTCAGAACCTATATCTGGACTAACGGTGTTCTTTGGAATGTTTCAGACGAACCAAATTATGAGGTTCCTAAAAACAGTCAGAAATCATCCATGTGTTCAGGGGGTATCTGGATCGGTGGAACCGATGTGAACGGACAGCTTAAACTTTCGGCTATCAAGTATCAGGGAGATGTAAACTATTGGCCCGGACCTCTTGTGGTAGAAGGGGAAGCCCGGGGAACTACCGATGTGGAAACCTGCTTTGCTTACGATAAACATTTTGCCATCACCCGATATCAGGTAGATGCTTTCAGAAGCTGGTACAACGCAGATGAAGCAACCCGGGAAAAAGAATTTAAAGGATATACCATACCCGATATCATCATGAATTGGCCGGCCCATGGAGATGCTGCTGCCGGTTATGCCTTTAACCTCGCTCCCTTTTGGGACAACAATGATGACGGCGTGTACAATCCGGCCGACGGTGATTACCCATTCTATGACCTCGACGGTGCACTGCCCTGCGGAACAACCCGTGAACTGAGGCGGCCAAGGCTCTATGGAGATCAGACAAACTGGTGGATATACAACGACCGGGGCAATATCCATCAGTTACCAAACGGAGAGGCGATCGGAATGGAAATTCATGGTCAGGGGTTCGAATTCTCGACTAATGATGCCATGAACGATATGACCTTTTATAATTATGCCCTTATCAACCGGTCAACGTACACCCTGATCGAAACCTATTTCGGTGTATATGCCGATTCAGATCTCGGCTATTATGGCGATGATTATGTGGGTTGCCACGTATCCAACGGACTGGGATATACTTACAATGGCGATGCTATTGACGGTACCGGCCAGATTCTGGCGTACGGAGCAAATCCGCCCGCCATCGGTATCGACTTTTTTGAAGGCCCCTAT
>JAQWAJ010000200.1 GCA_028707745.1 Bacteroidales bacterium
TGGATACTATTCAATTGCCGTTGAGGTGAAAGATCTCGATGGCCTTTCGGCCATTGCCAGAGACTCTGTTACCGTTTTCGGGAAGAACAAAGATATCAGCACCCTGACTGACAGCAGGGACGGCAATCAATACCGGATTGTCAAAATCGGCGGACAGTGGTGGATGGCCGAAAACCTTCGATATGGAATTGTTATCCCGACTGATCGGGAGCAAACCGATAATGATACTGTCGAGATGTACCGGCTGTCCGGCAGCGGCCAGCAGGATACTATCGGTGGTATCTACCTTTGGTTAGAAGCTAAAAATTACAACGTCAATGATCCGAAAGGCATTTGCCCGGCTGGCTGGCACCTCCCGACCAGCCAGGAATGGGAAAGGCTATTTACATCCTACCCCCGTCTATATTCCATCCAATACTATGGTATAGATGGCCTTTCAAACCTTAATCTCGATCTCAATGCTGGGGGCATCCGGATTAATGGGGTATTTGAGAGACGTTATTTAGATATTGGTTATGACTGGGATCTGGGTTTCTGGTCATCCTCATTCAAAATGCCGGAACGGGTATACCAGCCTTATTTTTGCAGTTTTAACAGCAAAGCCAATAACTTAAATTATGGCTTTTGGGCTATTGCCGATGCAGGACTTTCAAGATATTACTCTATTAGGTGTGTGAAAGACAATTAATGGTTAAAAGATCAAAATGAAGCATTTTCATTTCTATTTTGTTACACTAATCATGGTTTTATCTTCCTGCTCCAACGATCTGGATCTGGTTGATCCGATTGATCCAATCCCCGTTGTCTATTTCCAGATGAATCCGGACGATAGTGTTTATTATCTAACGTTGACGAAAACATTTCAAGGTAATAACAGTGCGTTTGATCTGGCCCATGACACTGATTTGGTTTTTTATGATAGTGCCGATATCCGTCTCGAAGCCTGGACCGACAGTTTTAAAATACTGGAGACCCGATTTAACCGTTCTGACCGCGCAAAACTTCCGGGGATATTTCCGGATGTTCCCGGGTATTGCTACGAGGCAGTAAATAACGTTCCTGAATTCACGAATCAGACTATTAACAGTTACAGACTGGTTATTAATGCTCCGGGAATGGAAAATCCTGTTGTTTCCAGAATTCCCGTATTAAAAGCAATTAAAGTCCCAAACAGGTTTAACCATTTATTTGATTTATATCCAGATGGTTATAAATACCCTCCAAAAAGCAACAGCTTGGGTGAATTGAAAAACGGTAACATCTATGAGGAAGTCAGTAAAATTGAATACCAACAATTGCTGTGTGTTTTCCATTATCAGGAATATGCAGGAACCTGGATTGATCACTCGGCAACATTTACTTTGAGGAAAAACACTTTAATTGTTGAACCTGTATTGTATGCTGATTACTTTTTCAATAAGGTGGCTGCCAATATTAAGCCAATAAGCGATACTATTACCCGTAAGTTTATTTCGCTGGACCTGGTTTTCCTTTCAGGCGACAAATATTACAAGGATTATATTAACACCTATGAGCATGACGGGAATCAGGATATACCGTTAAAAAGCAACATCATTAATGGATATGGTTTGTTTACCATGATCAGGGAGGCAAAATATGAAGATCTGATCCTGAGTCAGCAAACCCTTGACTCCCTTGCTTTCGGCAAGATTACGAAGAAGTTGAGGTTTGTGAGGTGGTAGGAGGAAGAAGTACTTAAAGTACTTCAAGTGCCCAAAGTACTTAAAGTTTGTTGGAAGAAGTACTTAAAGTTATAGAGAGTTTGGGGGAAGTGAAGTTAATGGACGTGCACCAGTACCCGATTGTCAAAATCGGCGGACAGTGGTGGATGGCCGAAAATCTGTAAGCAGCATGAAAAACTTTGGTTTATACATACTTGCACTTCTGACAGTATTAACCTCCTGCTCCAATGATCTGGATCTGATTGATCCGATCAACCCGATTCCCGTGGTTTACTGTCAACTCAATCCGGATGACAGTGTGTTTTATTTGACGTTAACGCACTCCTTTTCGGGCGATAGTAGTGCATTTGATATGGCCCGTGAACCAAACCGGATTTTTTACGACAGTGCAGATATCCGGCTGGAAGCCTGGACCGACCAGTATAAAGTAATGGAGACCCGGTTTACACCCTCCGATAAAACAAAATCTCCCGGGATCTTTCCTCAGGTTGCCGGATACTGCTATCAGGCGCCCAATGTATTCTTGAACTTCTCGCAAACCATTACCAGTTACCGGTTAATCATGAATATCCCGGGAGTGGCTGATCCTGTTTTTGCCCGGATTTCCGACATTTCAGCTTTCTTATTGAGCGCGGAAAACGAAAACAAAATAATGCTATATCCTGATAATTTCAAAATCGACATGCATGCCAAACATGGATTTATTGTCCATGGAATAAAACGCTTCGAATTGGTTTGTACATTTCGCTATCAGGAACTTGAAGGATCATGGGTGGACCATTCGGTCACTTTTTCTATGGGAAAAAACATACAATTTGGATCTGATGGAAACGATTTCATATATCCCGATCTGTTTTTCAATAAACTTGGTGCCAACATTAAGCCAGTGAATGATACTATCGTAAGAAGATTCATCTCTTTAGACCTGATATTACTTGGAGCTGATAAGTATTTGGTTGATTATATCGATACTTATGTGAATACCGGAAATTTGGATTTACCCCCGCTGGGCAATATCAACAATGGATATGGCCTGTTCACCATGATGAGAAAGTCGAAGCTCGAAAATATGGACCTCGATTTACAAACCTATGATTCCCTTGCCCAGGGCAAGATTACGAAGAAGTTAGGGTTTGTAAAGTGGCATTGAAGAAGTGCCTAAAGTACTTCAAGTGCCTAGAGTACTTAAAGTTAGTTGGAAGAAGTACTTAAAGTACTTCAAGTGCCTAAAGTACTTAAAGTTAATAGAGAGTCAAAGTCTGCTTCGGACCACAGGGAGGAATCTGCCAGCTCAATGCCGTTAACCCGAATAGCAAAAACACAATGAAAAGCCGGATGGCAAGCTGTTTCATAGCTGCCGGTTTATTGTACTTTGCCTTCTCAGCCCCGAAATACCGGAACCAAGCTTATTATTTGAGGATTTCGGGGGACAGAAACCTCTGAAAGGCAATTTCCATCCGATGATATAACTTCACTTTGAATTTTCCGAATACCCAGGCATCCTAACTTCACCACCCAACTTTAGTCACTTTAAGTACTTTAGGCACTTTAAGTACTCTAAATACTTTAAGTACTCTCTTAAAGGTTTCTCTTCAGCAGAATTCTCCTCGTGATCATATAAAAGATCCCGCTATACAGTAGTACGAGCAACAGGTTGCCCCACAGAGGCAGCTTCACGAGCAGATCGGCCAGTCCGGTATTGGCTTTAAACATTTCGGTAATGGCGATATCGGGCATCGGGGTCAGTTTGGTGATTACCCTCATCGGGAAAAACAATCCCAGTTTTGCCCACACATATTTGTTCAGCACCAGCCTGATAATCGGCTCAACAATAAACTGGTAGATGATAAGCACCACCACGGTCAGTGTTTTGTTCCGCAGCCAGACCGCCAGCATCAGGGCCGCCAGCATGTGGCTCACCGCCTGAATGAAATAGATGCCCAGCATATACAGGTGAGAGAAAATATCACCAAAGGCAAATCCCTCCGAATAGATAAACCCGAAAATCAGTCCGAACACAAAGACCATCACGGTGTTGACCAGTGCAATCCCCACAATCACAATTACTTTGCCATGTAACAGGTCTGTTCTTGAGAGTCCGTTGACTACATGCTGGCGGAAAGTATTGTAGGAATACTCGTTCCCGACCAGAAAAATCACGATGATGGCCAGGAATATATTGGATTTGGCGGCAAAATAGGCGAATGTATCCCAGATCTGCGGGAAAAAGTAGAGCGATTTCAGGTTCAGGATATCCTGATTATGGGTCAGGTTAGAGGTGAGTTTGATCAGAGGCAGGCTTCCGACCGATAAGATAAATGCCCCGGCATACAAGATCGCCAGTATCTGAAAAACCCGGTATGGGAGTACTTTCTCTTTTTCTATGTGAAATAATCTCATCATGACAGCGGGGTATTATCTTGTTTAACCAATTCGAGAAACTGATCCTCCAGCCGGTGTTTCCGGATTTCCAGACGGGTCAGCACGATTCCTGCCCCCATCAGTTCCTTGCTCAGGTCACCGGGAGTTTTATCGGACCCAAGGATCACGCTGAAGTCATTTGCTTCGCGTTCAAACGATTCAACCAGAGCAGAATCCGACAGGGCGCCGGCCAGCTGATCGGGGTTTTCTGAGGAAACAACAATGACATCCTTGCCCTTGATCAGGTTATCGACCTCACCGTCAGCCAGTTTTTTTCCATTTTTCAGAATCACCACATGGGTACAGACTTTTTCCACTTCATCCAGGATATGGCTGGCCAGGATGATGGTTTTCCCGGTTGAGGCAATTTGGCGGATCAGGGTTCTCACCTCGGCAATTCCTTCCGGGTCGAGCCCGTTTGTCACCTCATCCAGCACCAGTACCTCCGGGTCGCCGAGCAGCAAACTTCCCAGAGCCAGGCGCTGCTTCATCCCGAATGAGAGTGTCTGAAATCTGGAGAGGATACGATCCTGTAAACCGACCAGTTTGATCACCCTCGGGATATCGCGTTCATCCACACCTTTTATCCGGCATACAATCCGAAGATTCCTTTCGAGGCTGAGATACGGATAAAAGTTCGGAGTCTCGATCAGGGCGCCGA
>JAQWAJ010000201.1 GCA_028707745.1 Bacteroidales bacterium
ATTTTGCATTTAAAAATAGATAATTTTGGTCAATACAACCAAAGAAATAGAATCAATGGGACGACCAATTACTTTATTCACCGGACAGTGGGCAGATCTGCCCTTCGAAACGCTTTGCAAAAAAGTATCGGATTTTGGATATAACGGGCTTGAATTAGCCTGTTGGGGTGATCATTTTGAGGTAGATAAAGCCGATCAGGCTTATTGCGACGAACGGCTCCGGATTTTGAGGAAATACAATCTCAAAACCTGGGCGATATCCAATCACCTGGTGGGCCAGGCGGTATGCGACCGGATTGATGAACGCCACAAATCCATTGTTCCCGACTATGTTTGGGGAGATGGCGATCCTGACGGGGTACGGCAGCGTGCGGCACAGGAAATCATTAAAACGGCCCATGCTGCAAAACGCCTGGGTGTTGATGTGGTTTGCGGATTTACCGGCAGCCCGATCTGGCACCTGATCTATTCATTTCCGGCTGTGCCCGCTTCGATGATCGATGCAGGATACGCTGAATTTGCCCGCCGTTGGATTCCTATCCTGGATGAGTTTCAGAAACTGGGGATCAAATTTGCGCTGGAAGTACATCCCACCGAAATAGCATTCGATATCGCCACAGCCGAGCGGGCTCTGCAGGCGGTTGATTATCATCCCGCTTTCGGATTCAACTACGATCCGAGCCACCTGGGATATCAGGGAGTGGATTACGTCGGGTTCCTGTACAAATTTGCCGACCGGATATTCCATGTACACATGAAAGATGTGGGTTGGTCACCTTACGCAACCGAAGCTGGTGTGTTCGGCGGTCATCTGGAGTTCGGCGATCGCCGCCGTTACTGGGATTTCAGAAGTCTCGGACACGGAAATATCGAGTTTGAGGAAATTATCCGCGCCCTGAACAGAATCAAATATTCCGGACCCCTCTCGGTTGAATGGGAAGATAGTGGCATGGACCGTGAGTACGGTGCCGCCGAAGCCTTCGACTTTGTCAAAGGGGTTGATTTCCCCCCTTCGGACATCGCCTTTGATGCGGCGTTCGATAAATAGGCGTAGGTCAGATCAGCTTTTCCAATAGCTTCTTTGTCAACATGATACCTTCGTCTTCGGTATAATTGGTGCCTTCGTATTCCACACCGATGTATCCGCGATAGCCTGATTTTTTAACGATCTGGATCATCCGGGCAAAGTCGGTGGTGATTTCGTTACCATCTCTGTCGAAATCATACGATTTTGCGCTGACCCCTTTGGCGAATGGCATCAGTTCGTTCATTCCTTTATACCGATCGTAAGTTTCCGTTTCGCTGATTTTAAAGTTCCCGAAGTCGGGCAGTGTACCGATATTCGGCATTTTAACAGCCTTGATCACATTGCTCAGCCAGCGAGCATCTGATGAGTGCCCGCCATGGTTCTCAACAATGATGCCGATGTTTTTGGTCTGGCCGTATTCGCATAATTTTCTCAGTCCCGGAACCACTTTTGAAGCGTGCTCTTCGGGAGTCCCTGAACCGCCGGCGTTAACGCGTATCGAGTGGCAACCCAGGAATTGGGCGGCATCCACCCATTTCACATGGTTTTCGACGGTTTTCTGGCGCCCTTCTTCGGTATCTTCACCTAGGTTACCTTCCCCGTCGACCATGATCAACACATTGGTAATGCCATGATAATCAGTGATTCGCTTTAGCTCCTTCAAATATTTCTGATCGGTAACGAAATCTGAAAAGAAGGTGCTGACATATTCAATGGCCGTGATTCCGAAATCCCGTTTGGCCTTTACCGGAAACTCGAAATTGTCCATCATCTTGTCGTTGAAGGCACGGTGCAACGACCACTCGGCCAGGGATATCTTCAGCCTGGGACCGCTTTTGCAGGATGAAACGAAAGCCGGAGCAACAGCCATCCCTGCCAATGTCAGTCCCGACTTAACAAAGAAATCGCGTCTATTCATCGGATTCTGTTACAACTTTCTGATCCAGACATTTCTGTATTGCACGGGGTTGCCGTGATCCTGCAGAAGAAACGGCATATCCCCGTGTTTTTCATATTTTGGGAAACCGGCGTAAAGCGTTTCTCCTTTGAGCTCAAAATGATCCTGTATCAGCACTCCATTGTGAAAAACCGTCATGGTAGCCGGTTTTAAAACAGTGCCATCGGCAGCAAATTTCGGTGAGTGAAAAACAACGTCAAACGTTTGCCACTTGCCTTGTTTGCGCGAGGCGTTTACCAACGGAGCAGCCTGTTTGTAGATTGATCCGGCCTGACCGTTGTAATAGGTCTCGTTTTTGTACGAATCCAGCACCTGAAGTTCATACAACGATTGGATATATACTCCGCTGTTACCACGGTCCTGTCCTTCACTGTCTTTGGCCATTTTTTTGGGTGTGCGGAACTCGACATGCAACTGACAATCGCCGAATTTTTCTTTAGTCATGATGTCACCGGTTCCGTTAACGGTCATCGTCCGGCAGCAGGTTTTCCATTTTGCCGGTCCCTTGCGGCTGATCCAGTTGGCATTCAGATCTTTGGCTTTTCTAAAAAGAATGATAGCGTCTGATGGAGGTACCTGGTTACATCCGGGTGTAACAACGGTGGGTTTATGGGTCCAGTCTTCGGTGAGTTTCGGGTCCTGTGCATAGGATTCGGAGCCTAGCAGGCACCCGGCAGCAAGAATCAATATCAGTTTTTTCATAATACTTTAGTGATCTCCCAGGGTTTTCTGAAAGTTGGTTTTAAAAAATGGTTGGCAGCCATTTCGTTGAATGTGCCGGTTTCGGAGTTCCAGTTAAGGGTTTGTCCCGATCGGTAGGCGATGTTGCCCATGTGTGCAACGCGTGCGGCATCGCGGCCGATTTTGATACTTGCGGCCGTATCAAAATTGCGTACACGGATTCCGTCGAGGAAGTTCCTGACGTGGAGTTGCAGGTCGTTTCCGGCATTCATGTTCCGGGGTACCGGTTCGATCAATGGCACTCCTTCGTTCTGTCCGGGAACAACTTCCCAGAATTCACGGCTGGCCCGCAGGTCACCTTTGGTGCCGTGAAAGGTCAGCCCGTGATTGAAGCCGAATTCATTGGTTTTCAGGCCAAAATCATTTTTCCAGGTGACGTTAACCTGATTGAATTTATAGTTAACGGTTAATGTATCAGGGGTTTCCATGGCATCGTTCGGATAAACGAAATTGCCTCCTTCGGCCGTAACCATGTCGGGTTGTTCGAGCTTGAGCGCCCACATGGCCATATCAAGCAGGTGAACCCCCCAGTCGGTCATCTTGCCACCGGCATAATCCCAGAACCATCTGAAATTATAGTGAAAACGGTTGGGATTGAAGGATCTCAGCGGCGCCGGGCCCAGCCACATATCGTAGTTTACCCCGTCAGGCACCATCGTATCCGAGACTTTCGGAACCGGGTTGCCTCCGTACAGCCAAACATCAACCTGGCTGATGGTACCCAGTTTATCCGACTGAATATAATCGACCATTTCCTGCCAGTGCAGTCCGCTCCGCTGCCATTGCCCGACCTGAACCACCCGGTTGTAACGTTTTGCGGCGTTGACCATCTGGTTGGCTTCAAAAATCGAATTGGCAACCGGTTTTTCCACATAAACGTCTTTGCCGGCCTCACAAGCCATGATGGTAATCAGGGCGTGCCAGTGATCGGGGGTGGCAATAATGATGGCGTCGATATCCTTCCGTTCCAAGACTTTCCTGAAATCTTCATACTGATCGAGCTTGGGAACGCTGATCTTTTTCCCGTACGCATATTTCTGAAGATCAGCGATTCGGCTCTCCCGGATGTTTTTATCGATATCGCAAACGGCAACCAATTCGACATCAGGTTGTTCCAAAAATGCACAGGCATCGGTATATCCCATATTCCGGCAGCCAATCAGGGCAACCCGGATTCGTTCATTGGGTCCTTTACGGCGGGTGCACGATTGTAAACCAAGCCCGGCAGGTATCATCCCTGCCAGGCTGGCTCCAGCCACCAGACTCCGGCTGTTGTTTAGAAAATCCCTTCGGCTTTGAGCCATATCCTATAAATCAGTGAGTGACCAGGGTGCGCGATAAACCGGTTTGATCAATGCATTGGAATCGGCGTCATTGACGAAACTTGCCGTAGTCGGATCCCAGTATATTTTCTTGCCTGTACGGATGGCAATGTTGCCCATGTGTGCCATGGTAGCAACGGCTCTTCCGATTGTCGGGCTGGCATTGGTTTCGCGGTTATTCGTTTTGATACATTGAATAAAGTTTTCGACGTTCAGGTCAAGTCCTTTGCCAGTTCCCTTGATCCGTGCCACTTCTTCAAGCAGCGGGCCATTGTCTGATTTTTCGGGATGAACTTCCCATCCGTTACGGTCGGCAACCAGAGTGCCGTTATTTCCGATGAAGGCAACACCGTGATCCCGTCCCCAGTCGCCCATGCCGATGCCCATGGCATGATCCCAGATGACGTTGAATCCGTCGAACTCGTAAATCACCTGCTGGGTATCGGGAGTATCAATCGGACTTTCGGTGAAAGCCAGCTTGCCACCCGAGCTCATGGCAGATTTCGGAAAATCGGCTTTCATGCCGGCCAGAGCCATATCCAGAAGGTGTACGCCCCAGTCGGTCATCAGTCCGCCTGCATAATCCCAGTACCAGCGGAAATTGAAATGGAAATGGTTGCGGTTGAACGGGCGTTCGGGGGCCGGGCCTAACCACATGTTGTAGTCCACACCGTCAGGAGTGGGCTCATCAGGCACTGCTACCGGTGGTACCAGCCAGTTCATGT
>JAQWAJ010000202.1 GCA_028707745.1 Bacteroidales bacterium
CTGTGCCACCAGATTTCTCGGTGGATTGAGGGAAGGGTTTCCAACCATTATAAGGGCCGAAGCCTGGTTGTTATTTTCGATGGATTCCGCGACATTTCCATCCGCATCAGCCAAAAAAATCACATGCCATTTGCCGACTTCTGTAGTTGATGATACCCTGATATTCTCTTTTAAGATTTCTGACTCAGCACCGGCATCAACCGGGTTAACAGCCCACGAAGCCAGCTGACGATCACCTGAATCGAACACATTATCCTGGCTCAGATAAACCCGGAGCACACTATTTCCGGCCTGAGCCGGGCCGCTATTTACCAGTGTGCACGACAAACTTATAATACCGCCAGGCTCAACATTGACCGGCAGAACTGACGGATTGGTCATGATCAGATCGGGTTTTGGCTCCGGACTAACCACGACCGTTATCTCATTTGAACCGGATGATTCGCCAGTCGGGGATGTATATCGGGCTGTTACATAATACTCATAGGTACCGTCAGGCAGGTTGGATTCCGTATAGGAAAGCGTATTCACATTGCTGATAGCTGATACAAGAACCGTGTTTCTATACACTTTATAGCCCGCCAGAGTTCCGCTACCAGATAACGGTTTTTTCCATGACAGCGACACATCTCGTCCTGACAGGGTCGCCATAAGTTCCTGTGGCGGGTTCAGGGCTCCACCGGTTCCCACGGTAAATGAAATGGTTTCACCGGCGGCGCCGATGTTGTAAATATGAATGCCACCGGCTGCACCTGAGCTCAAAAAATCTGACGGGCCGGTATTGTCGCCAAATTCAGCGCGCCCGACACTAGAGCTAAAAGTGGCATTATTGATGTTCCCATCGTTTCTGTTGGTACCATTTTGCCGGTAAACATAAATCTCATCGGGTGGTCCTTCAGCATTCCCCTCCAGCGAGGTATTCACCCGCGAGATAATCAGTCCGGAGCCAACCAAACTGGATTCGAATCTTCCGGTAGCCTTACGATATTCTACTACAAAAAACTCACTGGTTGAGTTGGGTGAAGGAATCTTATAAGCCGCAAATCCATCTGTTGCCAGTGGTTTCAGGGTATAAGTCCCGTCGGTGGTAATGGTTGGAATCTGCGAAAACCACTTACCATATTTCATCTTCATATAGGCACTCATGTGTTGTGGAGGGGTCTTGTTATGAGCCATCAAATCCCAGGGACCAACTGGCGTAATATCATCATTTTCATATCGATATAAATCAGGAGCCCCTAACGAATGGAACATCTCGTGGCAGAGAACACTGACACCGAGGGCATCTGACAGCTGAAAATTAAAGTCATACACCCGGTCGTCGCCAATCCTTACGTCATATTGATAAAGTACCCAGCGATGAGGCCACAGTAGGTCACTCCATCCATCTGTTGCGCCCTGAACCACAAAGCATACATTATCGATCCTGTTGTCATGATCATGATCATAATCAATTCCACTGGCAATCACTTGATTACCAACATATTCAACGGCATTTTTCAGCAAGGTCATCTCCCGGTCCACACTTTGCGCATCAGTCCGGTAACCTTCGGTATTGCTGGTACTATAGGGCTGATAGTATTTTCTCGAATGGGCATCCTGATAACTAACAATGGCCGAACCGTCGGGATTGGGGTAAAAAGTGGTGTTAATAGCCAGTTGGGATTTAGAGACCTCCTTGAAATATTCGGTCATGGATACAGTGCCTGAGCCATTGAAAGCAGTTGAATATCGGGTCAGCGGTTCAGCATACTCATCCTGGTTACTGAATCTGATGAATATGACCAGATTATTGTAATTACCGGTATTGGTATAGGTATAGCCTGATTTTACGGCAGGAGCCTTAAATCGCGAGGTGAAATATTCCCTGTATTTTTCAGAGCTGATGTTCAGCCGGGGTATCAGTCCGGCGGCCCCAGGGTTGTCGACTCCGGGTAAAAGTGAAGTTGGAATCAGATCGTCGTCATTTCGGTCGGCATACACAAAGTAGCCCGTTGAGCGATTCTGAATGATCGTAAAGCCATTCGCATCGTGCAGCCAATGATAATATTCGTCGCCTGAAGCAAAACAACTGACAACTATTCCATTAGGTTGTGTCAGTCTCTGCGGAACATTTTCCAGAAATGCAGCCAGGAGACTTCCTGAAAATCCCAGTAACAATAGCAGCAACAGAGAGAGCCATTTTTTCATAGCCGCCGCATGGTTGGTTTAGGTTATTGCAGATCTAAGTTAATCAATTATGAGGATTAAGGATGGATGATTACTTTTATGCGAGATATGAAAATAGTAATAGACGACAAAATTCCCTTTATCCGCGGGGTGTTTGAGCCCTTCGCCGAGGTGCTATACCTGCCGGGTGGAAAGATTGGCAAAGAGCATCTGCGTTCTGCCGGCTGTTTGCTCACCCGTACGCGGACCCGCTGCAACCGCGATTTACTGGAAGGTACCGGCGTGAAATTCATTGGTACGGCGACCATCGGATTTGATCATATCGATGTGGATTGGTGTCATGAAAACGGAATAACCTGGACAAATGCACCCGGGTGCAACTCCGGCGGGGTTGCGCAATATATCACGGCAGCGCTTCATGAATCGGCCCGGAAGCATAGGTTTGAGCTGAAGGATAAAACTTTGGGAATCATCGGCGTCGGGCATGTCGGGGAAAAAGTGGAAAAGATCGCCCGCGAACTGGGCATGCAGGTAATCCTGAACGATCCGCCACGTGAGCGGGCAGAGGGGAGCGCAAATTTTACAAATCTCCCGGTTTTACTGCAACAATCAGATATTATCACGGTTCATGTCCCTCTTAATAAGGAGGGTACCGATAAAACTCTTCACATGATCGGCAGCGAGTTCCTTGAACAATTAAAACCCGGGTCGGTCCTGATAAATGCATCGCGTGGAGATGTACTGGATGAAGATGCTGTACTGAAGTATAAGTCACCCGTCACTCGTCACTTGTCACTCGTAACTCGTAACTTCTCCCTGATCCTCGACGTTTGGCCGCATGAGCCTGACATCAACCGTGAACTGCTTGACCTTACCGACATAGCTACCCCGCATATTGCCGGATATTCGGTTGAAGGCAAATACAATGCCACAAAAAAGATGGTAGAATCAGTATCGGATTTCTTTCATCTGGATATGCCACCACTCGCGCCGCTCACTAAGGATGGGATGGTGATGACTCAGAACGGGCCACTGGCACCTTACGATATCATGGAGGATGACCGGCGGCTTCGTGAGTCTCCGGAAACTTTTGAACAACAAAGAAACAATTACCCCCAGCGCTGGGAATACAGCAGCCGGGGATGAAAAATCATTAATATCGTGGATACAAAAAGCAACATTGGACTGATCGGCCTGGCCGTCATGGGAGAGAATCTGGTATTGAACATGGCAAACCATGGATTGCATGTCAGCGTTTTTAACCGCACACCGGAGCGGGTTGAAAATTTCATGGCAGGCAGCGCCAAAGGCAAATCGATCAAAGGATATCATTCTCTGAAAGAGTTGGTGGATTCACTCGAACGCCCCAGAAAGGTTATGTTGATGGTCAAAGCCGGTAAACCGGTTGATGATTTAATAGAAAACATCATTCCGCTGCTCGAACCCGGCGATGTGATTATCGACGGCGGCAACAGCCATTACCCTGATACAAGCCGGCGAACGGCTTATGTGGAGAGTAAGGGGCTGCTATATATCGGTACGGGAGTATCCGGCGGTGAGGAAGGAGCGCTGAAAGGCCCTTCGATCATGCCTGGAGGATCGAAAGCAGCCTGGACGCTGGTTAAGCCAATCTTTCAGCTGATTTCGGCAAAAGTCGAAGGTGGCATCCCCTGCTGCGAATGGGTGGGTGAAAACGGAGCAGGGCATTTCGTAAAAATGGTGCATAATGGCATTGAGTATGGTGATATGCAGCTGATCTGCGAGGTTTATCAGATCATGAAAGAGCGCCTGGGTATGTCACCGGATGAAATGTCGAAAGTCTTTTCAGTCTGGAACCGCGGCGAGCTCAACAGCTATCTGATAGAAATCACGGCGGATATTTTGAAATTCAAGGATCCTGAAGGACTTCCTTTGGTGGACTATATTCTGGATGCTGCCGGTCAGAAAGGCACCGGCCAGTGGACCGGCAAAGCGGCCCTTGAGCTGGGTGTTCCACTCACCCTGATCACCGAATCGGTATATTCCCGCAGTCTTTCGGCCATGAAGGAAGAACGGGTGCAGGCAGCGCAGATATTCAAATCAACGGCCTGTAAGATACTGAACCCTGAAGAACTTAGAAAAGAAGCAATAATCGATCTCAGATCAGCCCTCTATGCCTCAAAAATCATCTCTTATGCACAGGGATATATGCTCATGCAGGCCGCAGCCAAAGAGTACGGCTGGAATCTCAATTACGGCGGAATAGCGCTGATGTGGCGCGGAGGCTGTATCATCAGGTCGGCTTTCCTTGGAAAAATCAAGGAGGCCTATGACAGGAACCCGGCTCTCACCAACCTGCTGATCGACCCGTTCTTCAAGGAGGAGATCAACCAGGCACAGGGAGCCTTGCGAAAAGTGATATCGGATTCCGTTTTAAATGGAATACCGGTACCAACCCTGTCGGCCGCACTCGCATTTTTCGACGGATACCGCAGTAACAGGCTACCTGCCAATCTGTTACAAGCCCAGCGCGACTATTTCGGAGCGCACACCTATGAACGGGTAGACAGGCCGAGGGGAGAGTTTTTTCACACACAA
>JAQWAJ010000203.1 GCA_028707745.1 Bacteroidales bacterium
ACCGGAGGAGCAGTCTATTATAACCCGGGTTTCAATATGTTGTTCAAAGTGGGGACCCAGGACCTCTTCGAGGATTATAAACTCATCGGAGGGGTGCGCTTTGGTGCTGATTTTGAGAGTAATGAGTATTTATTGAGTTTTGAGAACCTGAAAAAGAGGCTCGACCAGGAAATTATTTTTCACCGTCAGGTTTATCAAACCACCAGCGAGGATTATTCTTCGCTGGTAAAAGCAACCACACAGGAACTGTTCTATCTTCTGAAATATCCCTTCAGTCAGGTAAATGCCCTCAGGGCTACCCTGAACGGCCGTATCGACAGCTATCACTACCTTTCCACCGATATCACCAACATGAATAAGCCCGGAGTGACCAAATACTGGGCAGGCGCAAAACTGGAATACATATTTGATAACACCAGGGTAATATCTCTTAACCTGTACGAGGGCATGCGGTATAAGATTTTTGGAGAGTATTATCAGCAGGTTAACGGGGATTGGTCAGATGTTTTCATTGTGGGCGCTGATTTTCGCCATTATCTGCCGATACACCGCACGCTCATCTGGGCAAACCGTTTTGCGGCCAGCACTTCTTTCGGGGGTAGCCGGTTAATTTATTATCTGGGTGGGGTTGACAGCTGGACAAATCTTTCAAAAAACGTGACCACCTTTGATCCAAGCATGCCGATTGATACAACGCAGAATTTTGTTTATCAGACCATTGCAACAAACATGAGGGGATTTTCGCAAAATATCAGAAATGGTAACAGCTTTGCTGTATTCAATTCTGAGCTCCGCTGGCCGGTTTTTCGGTATTTTGCTAATAAACCGCTGAATTCTGATATTTTAAATAATTTCCAGATTGTCGGGTTTTTCGATATCGGTTCTGCCTGGAGCGGCCCTTCTCCCTGGAGCAAGAAAAATCACCTCAACCGCGAAGTGATCAAGAACGGACCGCTGGTGATTGTGATCGATAAAGGGAACGAGCCTATAGTCGCTGGCTATGGAGTTGGGTTGCGGACCCGGTTGCTTGGCTATTTTGTCAGGGCTGATTGGGCCTGGGGAATTGAAAATCATGTGCGCCTGCCAAGGATATTCTACCTGTCACTGAGTCTTGACTTTTAATAACACAGTATGATACCGGATACAATCAAAAATTTGGCGAGTGGGTTTTCTGAAGAAATCATCAGCATCCGCCGTACCCTTCATGCTAATCCGGAGTTGTCGTTTCAGGAGTTTGGAACAGCCGCATTCATTACAAAAACATTGAATGACTGGGGTATCACGAATGAACGGATTGCCAATACCGGCGTCACCGGATTGATCGAAGGATCAGGGCCCGGTAAATACCTGGTGTTGAGGGCGGATATCGACGCATTGCCGATTCTTGAAATGAACACCTGTGAATACCGGTCGAAAAAGAGCGGAATCATGCATGCCTGCGGGCATGATGCCCACATAGCTGCTCTTCTTGGCGCTCTCAGGATAATCTCTTCATTAAGGAACGAGTGGAAAGGAAATATCCGGTTCATCTTTCAACCGGGCGAGGAGGTACTACCCGGAGGAGCCCAGAAAATACTGGATTCCGGTTTACTCGATCATCCCGAACCGGATTTTATGATCGCTCAGCATGTTTATCCTGAATTGACTGCAGGGATGTTTGCTTTTCGTGAAGGGCCTTATATGGCCTCTACCGACGAAATCTATCTCGATGTTCATGGCGTTGGCGGTCATGGTGCATTGCCTCATAAAACCATTGATCCTGTGCTGATTGCCAGTCATGTGGTGGTTGCCCTTCAGCAAATCATCAGCCGAAGGATCCCGGCTGATGTTCCGGCGGTCCTCTCATTCGGAAAATTCACTGCAGCCGGATCTACCAACATTATCCCGGCTGATGCAAAACTTGAAGGTACTTTCCGCATCATGGACGAACAATGGAGGCAGATCGCTCTCGATGAAATCAGGAAAATGGCAACCGGCATCGTTACCTCCATGGGTGGAACACTTGATTGCCGGATTGTTCCGGGCTACCCGTCCCTCAGAAATGATCCCGAACTGACCAGGGTAGTGAAAAAACTGGCATCCCATTATACCGATACTGATCACGTTGCCGATCTTCCCATGCGAATGACCGGAGAGGATTTTGCCCGGTACGCACAACGATTCCCTACGGTTTTTTACCGACTGGGAACTGGTGGTGTCAATAAAGATAAACCGGTCCACCATCCCGAATTTGATATCGATGAATCATCCCTCGAGCTTGGGGCGGGTATGATGGCGTGGCTGGCTATGTCACTGACAACACCGTAAAGACGGAACCTGATCCTTCTACAATAATGCCTTGATCCTTGACCGTAAACCATCCAGATCTTCGGTCGACGGAACAAATTTTATTTTCTCTGTGGTGACCACCTCAAACCCGGATTCTGTCATCTGTTTGGCAATATCCTCAATTTGTTTAGGGCCCCAACCGTACGATCCGAAAACAATGGTCTTGCGGTCCCTGGGTGCCAGGCCTGACAAATAGGTTAGAAAAGCAGATACAGTCGGCATCATCCGCCCATTCAGCGTCGGGGATCCGATACAGATATATTCAGCATCGATCACCTCTGTCATAACATCTGAAATATGATTGTACTGCAGGTTTAACAAGGATGTAACGTATCCGCTTTGCTCGAAGGCATCCTGTATTGCCAGGGCCATGGATTCGGTTGAGTGCCACATCGTGTCATAAACTACCAGGGCTTTTTTACGTGTTTCATTGCTGGCCCAGCTTGCGTATGCTTCGATGATTTGCCTGGCATGCTTTCTCCAGATAATTCCATGACTGTTTGCAATGATCTCGATATCCAGTTCGTTAACCCCGACCAAAACCTTCTGAACTTGTTTAGAGTAGGGGAGAACAATATTTGCATAATACTTGCGGGCCTCCATCATGATGATATCGAGCGGATACTCATCATCGAACCGTTCTGAAGATGCCAGGTGCTGCCCGAATGCATCGTTTGAAAAAAGGATCTTTTCCTCCGGCATATAGGACACCATATTATCAGGCCAATGAACCATCGGGGTCAAAATAAAATGCAGGCTTCTTTTCCCAAGATTCAATATGGTACCCGATTCCGTCGGTTTAAAATTCCAGTTTTCACGATAATGTTCGCGCAGACCCGTTTCGCCTCTAGGTGAGCAGAAAAGTGTTGCATTCGGGGCCAGTTTCATGATCTCCGACAAGCCACCCGAGTGGTCCATCTCAACATGATTACTGATCACATAATCAATTTTCGACGGGTCGATCACCGAACTGATACGCTCAATCATTTCGCTTATTAGATATGATTTTACGGTATCTATCAATGTAATTTTCTCATCGATAATCAGATATGCATTATAGGTGGATCCCCTCTGTGTCAGGTATCCGTGAAAACTTCTGATATTCCAGTCAATTCCACCAACCCAGTAGATGCCTTCTTTAACTTTTACTGCCTTCATACACTATTCGTTTATTTTACTGAATTCTTCCTTGCCTGCACCGCATAACGGGCAAACCCAATCATCGGGCAATTCATCAAACGATGTTCCCGGAGCTATGTCGGCCGACGAATCTCCCTCTGCCGGATCATAGATATAACCACAGGGGAGGCATTCATATTTGTCTGTATTCATGATTATGCTATTGGGGTTTTAGTTGGGTCAACAAATACACGGAGCGCCAGCTCCTTATCTTTCATTAGCAATCCATAGCCATTGTCACCAATCAGTTTCAATTCTGCCAGGATTTGTTCGGCATTCGACTCTTCTTCAATCTGCTCATTGATATACCATTGCAGCATATTCAGGGTGGCATGGTCCTTTTCTTCAACGGCAAGGTTTGCCAGATTGTTGATTAGCGAAGTCACCACTTTTTCATGTGCCAGAGTATCCTTAAAGGCATCCGTCGGATTTTTCCATTCAGTTTGCACTGCTGCTATCGGTTTCAGGGAAACATGCCCACCCATGGAATGAACATAATCAAAGAACTTCATAGCATGAGTAATCTCTTCCTGGTACTGTATCTTCATCCAGTTTGCAAATCCACGGAGATTCTCTTTTTCAAAATAAGCTGACATCGACAGGTACAGGTAAGCGGACCATATTTCCGCATTAATCTGTTCGTCGATTGCGTTTTGTATTTTTTTATTAATCATCATTTAAGATATTAATGGTTTACCAAACTTATCTATCACCCTTTCCACAAACCATGCACATTGCAATATTCACGGGCGCCAATCACGGTTTCCGTTGCATCGATATGAAATTCTGCTTCCGGTTTGTCACCCGGTTTTAAAAATTTCCGGTGGGTTGCTTTATCCGTATCGAGTTCGATCCATTCGATAAAATGAGCATCAATCATCGGATGATCCTGTTTCTCACCCACTTTAACGATATAACCACTGCCGGTTTTATTGATAAAAGGTACATGTTTCTCAACGGAAGTATCTGCCGTCGATTCTTCCAGCAGATTCATCGGTTGTCCGCAGCAAGTGAGGGTACCGCCACCCACATGCAATACTTCAACAATGTTGCCGCATACTGCACATCTGTAAAATTGATTTTTTTTCAGCATGATTTTTTTCTCCTGTTTAGGTAATATAACAAAGTTGGGAAGAATTAGTTTAAGGATGATACTTTGAGTTTGAAAGAATTTCTTTGGCGCTGGTTATTGCCATCAGATCCTTGATGCTTATTCCGGTTG
>JAQWAJ010000204.1 GCA_028707745.1 Bacteroidales bacterium
CATGCTGCCTGACCAGATTTTCAAAGGCATTTCCCCGGTGCATATTGAATCCCCAGTGAAGAAATCCCTGAAGGTCGTATTTGGCACAGGCCCAGCCGATATAGACCTGCCGTAATCTCTCCTGATCTACCAGCCGATTGATCCAGGGCCCTCCGGGAGCCAGGCAGGTGTAAACCCATACGGCATCGCCGGCCGCTTTTCGTTCATTAAAAAACGAGGCATTCTTCTGATACTCCTGAACCTGAGGGCACCAGCAGTTCACCACACCGCTCAAACTGACCGTCATCGTGGCTTCAAGTATCCGCAGATCGGGTTTCATCGATTTAACAAAAGCTACCGTCTCTTTATATCGGTCAACATACTCTTCAGTCGGCTCATCAAAAACACCCTGATACCATCTGGATTCCCAATTGTTTTTTTTCATCAGCGCGATAATTGGCTCAGACATCGACCGGATAATGCTCCTCCCCTCATCGGATACCGCAGGAATCTCCCGGTTATCCGATGTGGGCACAGATAAAAGGAATGCATCTGACTCCCAGTTACGGCGACGGCAAAAAGGCGCCCCCTGAATGGTGGTCAGCCCTTCGGTCAAAAAAATATCAATATACCGGTCGAGCCGCTGTTGGTAAAATTCAGCAACCGTACCGTCGGGATTATATCTGAAGAAATCACTCCAGATAAACCAAAAAGTGTTTTGGCGACCTCTTGCCATCATCTGGGCATATTTCCGGAGCATTCCCCAGAAAGGCTCCGACCATATTTCAACCTGGTGGTCGTTGCATATATTGCCTATATTCAGCCAGTTAACGTAGTTCAGATGTGACTGGTTCATGGCCGGAATATCAACCGGGTAAACATTCACCGTGAAGGATAGTTTCTTTTTCTGGCCCTGGGTGTTGAAGTGTATGGTAAAGAGCTGCTCGCCCGTCGGGAAGTCTTTCCCGATCGGGATTTCCATCCGCAGCGCAATGGTGGAGTCCATCGGGATAAACCCGGTTTGAACGGGTTCCAG
The DNA here is from genome assembly GCA_028707745.1 of Bacteroidales bacterium. GTDB lineage: Bacteria > Bacteroidota > Bacteroidia > Bacteroidales > UBA12481 > UBA12481. The sequence continues at coordinate 1,016 of JAQWAJ010000204.1, forward strand.
GGCTTCATAAATCCGGAATGGAGCCCGCCTGATTACATAAGGATTAACCTTCCCGTCACTCTTCTCTGTTCTGCTGTTAAGCCCGGTATTTTCGGCAACCGGTACATCGATCATCTTATACCAGTTGGTATAAAACTTATCGATCAGCTTCTTGCCGGTGATCGAAAATTTCACTGGCTCATGCGGATCCAGATCGGTTATCAGGATATCGATCCCTGCAATTCCGCCACGACAAACATCAAGGGTGTACGAGGTTAACGGTTTATCGATCTTCATATCCGGATAGACCGGTTCGAGTTCATCATACATCGAGACCTTAAACTCTCTGGGCTTTGTTGTGGTAAAGCTCATCAGAGAGAGAAGGATCAGCCCGCATAAAATTTTAATAATTCTCATTATGAACTAGTTATGTTTGTACGTGATCACCCTGACATCCTCAATGGTGATCAAACCTTCCAGAACCGTTTCTTCAAGAAACGGTAAAATGAGATCCAGTTTCTCCTCCGTATCAACAATCTCAATGATCAGTGGCATATCTTCGGATAACCGCAGTACCTTCGACGTATGCATCCGGCTATTGGCGCCGAAACCCATCACTCCCTTCAGAACAGTTGCGCCTGCCAGATTGAGCTCGCGGGCCTTCAGCACAATGGCTTCGTATAAGGGCTTCCCTTTGTAATGATCGCTTTCACCGATCAATATCCGCAACAGTTTTCCTTGTTCAGGCAGTTTCATAATTATCTGATTTGATTGATGATTCCTCTGGCAATGAAAAAACCGATAAATACCAGAACCAGTCCGGCGATATTGGTAACCAGTACATTCGTGATCGCTTGCCGGATTTCATTGGCCCTGACCAGATTCATCGTTTCGAGGGCATAGGTTGAAAACGTCGTGAACCCGCCAAGCAGCCCGATGAAAACAAACGACCGGTAATTAGGTGATATATTTTTACTTTCGGATATGCCCCATAGAAATCCTATGATAAACGACCCTAAAAGATTTACGGCAAGTGTTCCCATCGGAAATGTCCCGGAATAAACCTTATGGGTAAACCCGGCCAGGGCATATCTCGCCAGTGTGCCGATAGCTCCTCCCGCTAAAAGTAAAACGATCTTCATAGATTCCTCACTGCTTCAGTCTGGTAAATACCTGCTCTCCGCCGATCCAGGTCTCCAGAACCTGGGCCTTTGGCACTCTGAGTGGTTGGATTTTCATAATATCCTCATTCAGAATAACAAAATCTGCCATTTTCCCTGGCTCGATACTTCCGCGCTCCTTTTCTTCAAAGCACGACTTAGCGGCCCAGATCGTCATGGCCTTTAAACACTCCTCTCGTGAAAGTGCATTTTCTATCATCCAACCGCCGGCCGGGAATCCGGATTGGTCCATCCGGGCAAAACCGGCAAAAAATCCAAAAAGAGGATTGATCCTCTCCACCGGAAAATCTGATCCGTTAGGGATCCAACCGTTTTGTTCCAGCAGTTGCCGGTAAGCATAGGCGCTTTTGATCCGCACAGGCCCGACTCTTTCTACGGCCCAATACATATCTGAGGTGGCGTGGGAGGTCTGAACCGATGGAATAATACTGTATTCTCCGAATAACCTGAAATCATCCGGATCGATGATCTGCGCATGCTCGATCCGCCATCTGCGGTCATTTTTGGTTTTCAGAATATCTTTATAAATGGATAGCATCAACCGGTTGGCGCTGTCTCCGATACAGTGCGTCTCAACCTGATATCCCGCATCATAACATTTCTGACAGATTTCTTTCAGACAGGCCGTCGTATTGACCTGCAACCCGGATTTTTCAGGTGCATCGGAGTAGGGCTGCAGCATCAGGGCACCCCGCGAACCCAACGCCCCATCGGCGTATAACTTCATCGATCGCACATTAAGGCGATCGGTTTTATATATTCCATGGGAAGTGAACTCGTTAAAATTTCCCTGATTAACCGACAACATGGCATACACCCGCATTTTCAGCTGTCCATTCTGATGAAGCTTATCCATGAGTTTAACCGTACCTGCATCCAACCCGGCATCGGCAACGGTGGTTAAACCGACTTCAAAGCAGTTATCCTGAGCTAATAAAAGTGCGGCAGCCTCTTCTTCGTCTGATAGAGGAGGTATCAAACTGTAAACCAAATCCATGGCATTGTCGATCAGAACTCCGGTGATCCGGCCGTTTTCCCGGATAATCTCTCCGCCGCTGACTTTGGTTGTCTCGTCAATACCTGCGAGTTTCATCGCTGCAGCATTCACAATGGCGGCATGTCCGTCAATCCGGGTGAGGTAAACAGGCTTATCGGGAAACAACCTGTCCAGTTCTGCCCGATCCGGAAACTTCTTGCCCGGCCAGTTGTTCTGGTCCCAACCGCGTCCCTGAATCCAGACCGACGGATACTTTTGCTGATTTTCAACCAGACGGTTGCAAACATCAGAAAAATCTTTGCTTCCCACCAGATCGGCCTTCCTGAGATTGCCTGCATATCCTGAAAAATGGCAATGCGCATCGTAAAATCCCGGATAAACCGGCTGACCGGCCAGATCGTAAACTTTTTCTGATCGATAATTCTGTTTTATATCCCTGTAATTTCCTACTGCCAGAAATTTTCCATCCTTAACTGCAAAGCTTTCCGCAATGCTGAAATTACTATCTACACAATAAACGACCGCATTTTTGACAATGAAGTCCGCAATTTCAGTCCTTTGGCAGGACTGATTTGCAACAGATGCTGTAAGAATCGCCATAATCACAAGTTTTTTCATCGTCAGGAATTGTTGCAGTAGTTAACAAAATTAGAAAAATCAGCCAATGCATCATTTTTTCGATGAAGATGAGTTAAAAACTAACTTTGTCAATCATAAATAAATGTAACCGACGTTATTGAAAAGTACCCGGAATTGTGAACTATGAAGTATAACCCTCTGATTTTTACCGGCACCCTGATCCTGCTGCTCGTCATGTCGTGCAACAAGTATGAGCCTATTAACAACCCCGACGCGAAACTGGAGTTTTCGACTGATACCGTATTGTTCGATACCATATTTACGACTATCGGTTCAACCACCAAAAATTTCAGGGTTTATAACCGTCACTCACAACCTATCGTGATCGACCGGATTATTCTTGCGGGTAACAAAACCTCCAACTACAGGCTGAATATCAACGGAAGAGTGACAAACAGCCTTGAAAATATTGAAATCCCGGCCAAAGACAGCATCTATATTTTTGTGGAAGTGAATCTGGATCCCAATAATCTGAATAATCCCATGGTGGTTCAGGATTCGATCATCTTTCAAACGAACGGCAATACTCAGGATGTAGATCTGGTGGCATTCGGACAGGATGTTCACCTGATCAACGGAGAAATCCTGAAAACGCAAACCTGGATCAACGACAAACCCTATCTGGTTTATAACTCGATGCTGGTCGACTCTCTTGAAACCCTGACTGTGGAAAGCGGAACCCGTATTCATTTTCATAAACGATCCAGCATGCTGGTGAAGGGAACCCTGCTGGTTAAAGGTTCTTTGGAGGAACCGGTAAGCTTTTTGGGCGACCGGCTTGAAGATCAGTACGACGAATATCCGGCTCAATGGGGGAGCTGGGTGGAATACGACAACGGAACGGCCTATATCCTCGGGGGAATACATTTAC
>JAQWAJ010000205.1 GCA_028707745.1 Bacteroidales bacterium
GGGGAATTGTTTGAACTATCCGCTCCGCCATCCTGCGATACTCTAGGGCAAGATCAATACCGGACCTTCGAAAATGACCTCTTTGGGGTTGAACCTGTACGGTTAATGGAATACAACCAAAATATTCATCGGATGATCAGCTGGATCAGGCCGGATGACTATAGCAGCAGTGAACTGGATTGTATCAGAAAAAAAGAGGTGAAGCTACCGGAACTCAGGGACCGCTTCCTGAAAATTGCCAGTGATCCTGAGGCATCGGGTCAGGTCCTTCTGGTGTTAATGAAGATGAAATGATCAGTTTGAAAGCAGGCTATCTCTTCAGCTTTTTTCTGCGATTATAACCCTTGTCGTCAAAGGGCTGGAGTTCTTCAATCATGAGGTCCTCCAGTGCTTTAACTTCCTTATTGTAATCGATCGCCGGATTATCATGCTGCTCTATCTCTTCGAGTATTTCGTAAATAAAATTTTCTGGGCTGAATTGCTTCCAATCTTTCTGTAAATCTGCGCTTTCATGCATATTTGAATTGAGCTGTATTCTTTGGGCAAACCATATGGCTTTCAAATCCAGGCTGCTTCCGATGAATATCTTACCGTTCGTGAGGTTTCTGATCTGAAAAACCCCCATCCTGTATTTTATCTGATTAAACTCTTCTCTCAGCTCTTTCCTGGTTTTCATGGGGTTCTGTTTTCAGCGATCTAAATTATAAAAGCTTTTAATTACCGGAAGTTTCATTGTCCATAAACGATTATTTTGGGTTATATTTAATCATTGTGAAAATCTAGGAATGAAAAAATTTCTCTTTTTTATACTGATAGCAGGTATTTTGGGGCCAATGGGCGAGCTTTGGGCAAGTGACAGCACCAAGGTGGTGAAAACAACCCTCCCTGCCGGAATAGGCAACCCTAATGAACGCCTGGCGGCTTTCCGCGTGGTATCAACATCCGAAAAGGAATTTCTGAAAGGTTTGTCATTCAACTTGTTGGGCACCACAGATCTTGCTGATTTGTCGTCTGTCAAGATTTATTACAACGGGACTGCCGAACGGTTTGACCCTGGTTCAGCCAGACTGTTTGCTTTAGCTGTTCCATCGCCTGGAGAGATTATAGTTACCAGTGATATGCCCCTTCAAAAGGGAGACAACTGGTTCTGGATCACTGCGGATATCTCGGCAAATGCAAAGGAGGGCAACCAGATTGGCGCTCAGGTATCTTCTTTTACTAGAGGAGATGGAACAATGGTGCCGGTAACCGATCAGCCCGGGGATACCCGGACAATCCTGTTGACCAGCAAGGTGTTGTTTTCAAGTGGCGACGGGGGATCAAAGAGCTACCGGATACCGGCCATCGTAACGGCGGTGGATGGCTCCCTGGTGACGGCTACCGACAAGCGGTGGAATAGCTCCCGCGACCTTCCCAGTGATATTGACGTAGTGATCAGGCGCAGCACCGATAAGGGCTCAACGTGGAGTGCCGCCCAAACGATTGCCGGATACGGAACGACTATCGGATATGGCGATCCTGCTCTGGTCGTCAACCGCAAAAATGGTGAAATCATCTGCCTTTTTGCTTCAGATAAGGGTTGGATAACCTCCACTTCCACTACACCTATCCGGATAAATCAATCAAAAAGCATGGATAATGGTATCACCTGGACTACGCCGGTTGATATTACCTCACAGATTTACGGGGATGGATGTTCAAATCCGGTAACACGGCTCTGGCAAGGTGCATTTGTGACTTCCGGCGCTGCCACCCAAACGGCCAGCGGTCGCCTGATGGCCGTGCTCGCTGCGCGGGAAACCGAAGTGTTCGAAATTTCAAATTTCATCATCTATTCTGATGACAACGCAGCCACGTGGCACGTATCAACCAACTGCGCCTTTATCAAGGGCGATGAGGCTAAGGTGACGCAACTCGATAACGGAAATATCCTGATGAGTATCCGCCAGACAGGCCACCGGTGGTTCAATATCTCCTGCGATGAAGGCATCACCTGGGGTACCCCTTTTATTCAGAACGATATCATCGACCCCTTCTGCAACGGGGATCTGATCAGTTATTCGGCAAAATCCGACGAGTACAGTAAAAACCGACTGCTGCACTCCATCCCCTTCGCCAAATCTCGCGAGAATGTCAGTGTCTTGCTCAGCTACGACGAAGGGTTTACCTGGCCGGTACGCAAAACAATCTATTCGGGACCATCGGCCTATTCTGCACTCACAAAACTCGACGATGGCACAATCGGTATCTATTTCGAGGTGGGCGAATACGACACCTATCAGATGTATTTTATGCGGTTTTCGCTTGGCTGGCTTACCGGCGGGAAAGATAAATAGGGAGACCGGAAACCGGAGACCGGAAAACAGAAACTGGAGACCGGAAGATTGAGGCCGGTAATTGCATCAGAGTCGGTCTTCTCCCTGCGCCCCATACCAATTGCCACCAGATTTATCTGGTGGCCTCAGATGCTCCCCAGAGAATTATGGGCTTTAGCCCAATTCCTCAAATCCATATTGCCTGATAAATTCCTCATATTCAAGCTGGAATGTTTTCTTCTGATGATGGCGATCCTGGTTCCAAATATAATTCCGAACTCTTTGAATATGTGACTCACTGACCGATACAGCAAAATATTCTTCCTGCCAGATTACCTTTCCAGGGCCCAATTTCTCCAGATTCATCCATCGCGACGATTCTCCCTTTATCAGGCCCGCAACCTTTGAGATGCTCTGTTCTCTCCCCAGGGAAATCAAACAATGTACATGATCCAGATGGCAATTGATCAAATCGATGTAGATTCCCTTTTCTCTTGCATTGGTGCGTATGTGGTCAAGAATGGCCGGTCTGATTTCATTCCGCAGGATTGGTATCCTGTTTTTGGTTGACCAAACCAGATGAATCATAATCTTAGTATATGGCATCACATTAGTTTATAATATAGATGCATATAGATTCATAATTTGGAAAAATTGGATTGGAAAAATTGGGCTAAAGCCCATAATTCTCTGGGGAGAATCAGGGTACCACCAGATAAATCTGGTGGCAACTAGCAGGGCACTGCTCTAATAATTACCACTAGATTTATCTGGTGGCAACCAGAACAAACCCAGCTAAATCTGGTGGCAACTAACAGCGAACTGCTCTATTAATTGCCACTAGATTTATCTAGTGGCAATTAAATTCATATCCCTGGCTTTGAGCAGTTTAATCTGCCACCGGAGCACAAAAAATGTCAGGATAGAGGAGGATGTGTCGGCAATCGGACCGCTGAGCCAAACCCCGTTCAATCCTAAAAGGGGAGGGAGGAATAGAAGCGCCGGGATCAGAAAGATTACCTGCCGGGTGAGTGAAAGGAATATCGAAACTTTTGCGATGCCGATGGATTGGAAAAAACTTGCGGTGACAATCTGAAAACCGACAACCGGGAACATGATCATGTTCAGCCTCATGCCCAAGGTCGCCAGGTCGAGAAGCTCTGTATTGCTCGTAAATGCCGAAGATATCGCCCGCGGAAAGATTTCGGCCAGCAGAAATCCCAGGATGGTCACACAGGTTGCAGCTAAAATCGTCAGTTTGAAGGTCCGGATAACCCGTGGAATCTGACGTGCTCCAAAATTATACCCGACAATCGGTTGCATTCCCTGGTTAAAACCGATTACAATCATCGCCCCGAGATTAGCGATGCTGTTTATAATCCCAAAGGCTCCGATGGCATAGTCGCCTCCATATTTTCTCAGTCGCAGGTTAAAGATCGTTACCACCACACTGGCACAAATCAACATCAGAAAATTCGACATTCCGATGGAAATGATTTCACCAATGATTTTCTTCTTTAGTTTGAAATATCCAGGTAGAAAGTGCACAAAACTGCCTGCTTTTGAAAAGTGAACGGTAGTCAGCACAGCACCTGTTATCTGGGCGCATACTGTTGCCAGTGCTGCTCCGCGGATGCCCCATTTGAATGCAAAAATGAACAGCGGAGCGAGTATCAGGTTGACGGCTACTGCTGTTAATGTAGTGACCATAGCCTTTCCGGGGTATCCGGATGCCCGCATGATGTTGTTGAGGCCCAGGTAAAGATGGGTAAAAACATTACCGATTAAGATGACCTGCATGAACTCAATGGCAAAGGGCAGGGTCTCTTTGCTTGCTCCAAGTGCATATAAAATCGGTTCCAGAAAAACCAGCGTGACCAAACCAACCAAAACTCCCAGAATAAGGTTCAGTTTAACGGCATTGCCAAGGATCAGAGTCGCGCCCCGCCTGTCGTGCTGCCCAAGCCTGATGGATACCATGGCGCTGGACCCGACTCCCACCATGGCGCCAAAGGCTGCAGTAATATTCATGAGCGGGAAGGTGAGCGCCAGTCCTGATATGGCTAGAGGACCAACTCCATGCCCGATAAAAATCCGGTCGATGATGTTGTACAGCGAGGCCGCTGCAGTAGCCACAATGGCCGGTACCGAATACTGGATCAATAACTTTCCAAGCCGGTCAACACCCAGATTGTTCGGAGTCCCCTTCGCTGTAATCTCTTTTCCCATAAGTCCTTATAAAAATTCGGTGCACCGGATATCAGTCTGATTTCCACCTGCAAGTAAGGACTTTCTACTGAGACAAATGATATGAATCTGAGCTTTTTGTCCATAAAACGGGTCATCTATACCCATTTCTGTTC
>JAQWAJ010000206.1 GCA_028707745.1 Bacteroidales bacterium
CGTTGCTCGTGCAATCCCATACTCCCGGCAGAGATCTTTCGTCTCACGGCCGGATTCATGCTCTTTTAAGACCTTCAAAATCTGGGTCTCTGTAAACTTGGTTGTTTTCATATTTGACAGGTTAAAAGTAAATCAATTTGTCTACTTATAAACTGTCCTATTTTTAGGGAAGGCTACAAAAAGGGGAAGGCTTCAACCCCGGTCCAAGACAAACAACAGGTTAAAATAAAGCCTTTCGCCCCCTATCCCACTGCGCCCCTTACTAATTACCACTAGCTTCAGCTAGTGGGTGCGGGAGGGGCAGAAACCCTAATCCAAGCCCGGCCTTTAGGCCAATATCGCCCCGAGCATCTCACTAATCGCCCTCTACCCACCGCGTGACCCTATTAGTTACCACTAGCTTCAGCTAGTGGGTGCGGGAGAGTGGGTGCGAGAGGGACAGAAACCCCTATCTCAGCCAGGCCAGTCCCATCCATTCACACCTAATTATACACAATCACCTGTATTTCTATGAATATCAGCAACAATCAATTGAAAGGTTTTATAATTTGGGCGGAATAAAACCAGGGGGCCGAAAATGGATAGAGAGTTTTATAAGAAATACAGGCGAAAAGTTTCAGACATAATACGTTGGCGGTAAACATAATAAAGCACTGCCCGCAACACGATAAATTAGATAGAAATGAAAAAAATATTAGCAATTTTGATTCTGACAGCAACTTTTTGTCTTGGATTCTCTTTTAATTCAATCATGACAATAAATAACAATAATAAAATGAAAAAAGTAACAGGTATTGGAGGCGTTTTTTTTAAATGTAAAGACCCTGAAAAAATTACCGAGTGGTATCAAAAACACCTTGGATTAGATACAAACCCATATGGCGCAACTTTTGAGTGGTATGAAAGTCCGGATAGTACAAAGAAAGCGCAGACACAATGGACACCATTTCCTGATACGACTGAATATTTTGGAGCTTCTACTCATCAAGATTTTATGATTAACTATAGAGTTGAGAACTTGGAAAAACTTGTTGAAGAACTGAAAAAGGAAGGAGTAACCATTGTTGATAACATTGAAACTTATGACTACGGTAAGTTTATTCATATTCTGGACGGAGAAGGAAACAAAGTCGAATTATGGGAACCTATTGACTAAAATAAAAACCTGATAAGGAAACGCTTCGAAATCGGCAACAAACCATAGCGACACCCGTAAACCACAACCCATAAAACAAGTAAAAATGAAAATCAAAACCATATTAATATTTGCTTTTATTTTGCAAATACATTCTTATGTATATGGTCAATATGAGCAGGAGATCCCTATTAATACTGATAGAGACATTACTTTGGTAACGATAAAAATCGGCGAAACGATAATCCCAAATATCCTACTCGACACAGGTTTCTCTTGGGATGGGATTATTATTTACAATCCTTCATACAGAGACTCCATCGATCTTGGCGGGGCTGCTCAGGTATCTCTTGGAGGGGCTGGAAGCGGCAATGCCCAACAAGCACTGATGATTGATTCTGCGAAATTCTCCATAGGAAATGTCAATCTGACAAACCAACGCATAGTCCTTCTCCAGAGCGATATCTACAAGGGATTTCCCACAAATGGCATTATCGGTTATTCCATATTGGGACATTATGTTGTTGAAATTGATTTTGATAAAAACATCCTGACACTTCATAGCCCGGAGACTTACCATGCCGACTCAAGTTGGACCAGTATTCCGATGTATTTTAAAGACAATCACATCCCCTGGGTAGATGCTTCAGTATCGATTAACAAAGAAAAACCGATTCTTCTTTCCATGTATATCGACCTGGCTGCCAGAGATGCCTTGGTTTTGCTTGAAAAACCTTCAATGAAGTTTACTTTGCCTGAAAATACAACCGATGTGTTATTGGGAACCGGCTTGAGTGGAGATATTTACGGGAAGAATGGAGAGATCGCCGAATTAATCATCGGTCCGTTTTCTTTAAAAAAGGTAATGGCTTCAATCGCATCTGCCGAAGTAAGATCAAAACAGAAAGATGCTGACGCTATTCTTGGTAGCGGCTCTCTCAAAAAATTCAATATTATTTTTGATTATAAGAGCAGCAAATTATTTTTAAAACCAAATTCGAAGTATGCAAACAACAGCCGGACAAGATGAAAGGATAGCGAAAATGACATTCGCTTCGGTATATCCGTACTATATCGCAAAAGTGGAGAAGAAGGACAGAACAAAAGAAGAATTGCATCAGGTAATCGAGTGGCTGACAGGTTATAATGGTAAAAAATTACAGGAACTCATTGAGAAAAAGGTGACGTTTGAGCAATTCTTTAAAAATGCAAAGCTAAATGAACATGCCAACCTGATTACGGGTGTAATCTGCGGCTATCGGGTGGAGGAAATCACCATTCCATTAACACAACAAGTAAGATATCTGGATAAGTTGGTCGATGAATTGGCTAAAGGCAAGAAAATGGATAAAATTCTAAGAACAGTTTAGAATAAATAAATGGTTTTCAAATATTTACCGACTGATTCTGATCGGATCATGATCCGGATTGTTTGTCTCCGTTTTTTGATATTTTAACCGGATAAAATCCGCGTCATGAAAGCACCCGGCGATATTCAGCTGCTCAAAACAGATCGCGACAGCCTGTCAGAGCTCCGTACATTCTATTTCAACTCGTTACCCGAATTTCAGGAGTTACATCTGGAATTATTGGTGGAGGAGTCTGATTGTTTGGTGATTACGCTCGACCGGAATGCTATTGGCTATTTTATCAAAACGAAAGATAATATCCTGGTTGAGTTCTACTTAACAGATGATTATATTTCTGAGGGCCCATCCCTGTTTCTGGATATTATCAGAAAATATTCCATTCGATCGGTTTATTGTAAAACTTTTGATTCCCTGCTGCTGAACTGCTGTCTGATGTATTCTACCGGATATAAGATCATCGGGACCTTATTCAGGAGTTTCAACGATACGGAATGCTATAAAATTGACGGTTTAACCCATAGAATCGCCGGAGAGCCTGACTACCCCTTTTTGCTTCAGCAGGAGGATGGTTTGTATGAAACCCCGGAGGAGCTGGAAAGATTTGTTAAGGGCGGCAATATCACCATGTTCCTTAAAGACAATGAGTTGTACGGTTGTGCGTATTTAATCAGGGTTCATGAGGATTGGGATTTTTATGATATCGGGATGTGGGTGAATCCGAAATTCCGTCATCGGGGTATAGCCACCGGCATCATTTCGTATCTGAAAGAAACCTGTTTGAAGCATCATTGGAATCCGGTAGCCGGCTGCGCTTATGAGAATACGGCCTCGCAGAGGACCCTCGAGAAAAATGGGTTCACCAGCAAATACAAGCTGCTTGAATTCAGTTTCCGCATGGAACCCAATATGGTTAACTTATCTGAAAAGAAACTGGTCGGTAACCGGTTGACCATGACATTGGCCGAAAATAAAACCGCTGATTTATGGCGGGCCTTTATGCCCCGGCGAAGAGAAATCACCAACAGGGTTAATAAAGAGCTTATCTCGATGCAGGTTTATGGTGAACCGATGAAGCCAGGTGATCTGAATCAGGAATTTGACAAGTGGGCCGCTGTGGAGGTTACTGATTTTGAGAATATCCCGGAAGGGATGGAGACCTTCATTCTGAGTGGCGGTCTTTATGCGGTGTTCCCTTATAAAGGGCTCAGTACAGATAACAGCCTGTTTGTTCACATTTTCACCGTTTGGTTGCCAGGCTCGGGATATGTATTGGACCATCGGCCTCACTTCGAAATTTTGGGAGACCGGTACAAAAACGGCGATTCGGATTCAGAAGAAGATATCTGGATTCCAGTTAAAATTGCCGGATTTGAGAAATAAAGCATAGTTTTGCACCGATTTTCTTCGGGGCAGGGCGGGAATCCCTACCGGCGGTTAAAGTCCGCGACTCCTTGTAAAAGGACTGATTTGGTGAAACTCCAAAACCGACAGTAACAGTCTGGATGAGAGAAGAAAAGTATAGTACAGGTCTGGTTTCGTATATGCGTTCCAACCTTTACGATTCAGTATACCTGCTCCGAAGAATGAGTGTTAACCATTAAAACGGAGCAAAATGACCACCCTGAAAAAGTTCGGTGAATCCCACAAAGAACGGGTTGAGAGAGCCACTGGCGATCTGCAGCAAGGCAAAGGGATCTTACTGGTGGATGATGAGAACAGAGAAAACGAAGGAGACATCATCTATCCGGCCGAAAAAATGACCGAAAAAGATATGGCCCTGATGATCAGGGAATGCAGCGGAATAGTCTGCCTGTGCCTGACCGTGGAACGATGTAATGATCTCGGATTGAGGCAAATGGTCGGGAACAATACCAGTAAGAATCAGACTGCATTCACAATATCCATTGAAGCCAGAATAGGCGTAACGACCGGTGTTTCAGCCAAAGACCGGTTAACGACCATCCAGGCGGCGATAGCCAATGGCGCCACGGCTGACGACCTGGCAAATCCGGGGCATGTTTTTCCACTGGCTGCGAAACCCGGGGGCGTCATGGAAAGAAGAGGGCATACCGAAGGCAGCATCGATCTGATGAAACTTTCAGGGCTGCAGGATGCTGCCGTTTTGTGCGAATTGACCAATATTGACGGAACCATGGCGAGACTCC
>JAQWAJ010000207.1 GCA_028707745.1 Bacteroidales bacterium
AAAGAGGTCGTGCCAATATGGGCAAAATACAGAGTGATGCGATCAGGGATTCGAAATACACTGCCCGGATGAGTCCATGTTTCAATGGAAACCAATATTTCCTTTTTGTGTACGAAGTATATCAGGATATACGCCTGGTTGGAGCGCCTCCGAGTGCAATCGGAAAATTTGGCGGTGAAACAGATAACTGGATTTGGCCAAGGCATACCGGAGATTTTTCTCTGTTCAGGATCTATGCAGCACCCGACAACAGTCCGGCCGCTTATTCCATGAATAATGTCCCCTTTAAGCCGAAAAAGTTTTTCCCGATCAGCCTGAAGGGAGTGGAGAAGGGCGATTTTACGATGGTCTTTGGTTATCCGGGGCGGACGACGGAATATGTGCCGTCGTTTGTCATCGAGAGCCAGGTAAATTATACCATTCCGGCTTCAGTTGATCTGAGAACCAAAAGGCTTGATATTATATCGGCAGCCATGGAGACCAGTCCGAAAATCAGGCTTCAATACTCTGCCAAAAAAGCGGGTATTGCCAATGGCTGGAAAAAGAACCAGGGAGTATTGCTTGGGTTGAAAAAGGTTGGAGCGATCGATAAAAAAGAAGCGTTTGAAAAGAGTTTTCAGGAATGGGTAAATGCCAATGCCGGCCGGCAAGTTCAATATGCTACTGTTCTTGATCAGTATAAGGCGATTGTGACCAAACAGGCCCCTTATGAACTGGCCAATGCCTATGCCCGAGAAGCCGGTGAGGCTGCGGAGATCATAGGTTTTGCCGGTAGGTTTGCGGCTTTGGCGGATCAGGCTGACGGAGACCTGGTCGCATTAAAAAATAATGCGGAAAAGATGAAGGGGATGGTAACCTCGTATTTCAAGGATTATGACGCTCCTACCGATCAAAAACTTCTTGCGGTGATGATGGAGGCCTATTCCAAAGGAATTGCCCAGGAATTTCAACCGGAGCTTCTCAAGCAGGTCGCCATTGAATGTAAAGGCGATTTCGTGAAATATGCAGAATCGGTATTTGAAAAATCCTGTCTTGACAATGAGCAGGAGGTTCTTCAGATGCTTGACGGGTTTAGTGCCAAACTGGCTAAAAAACTATCGAATGATCCGGCTTTACTGATGTTTAAAAGTATCAGAAAATTGACTGTTGAACGGATTAATCCTGGTCTTTCCGAAGGTCAGGAACTGTTATCCGAACTTCAGATGAAATATATGAAAGCGCAAATGGAAATGCAGCCAGATAAGCTGTTTTATCCGGATGCGAATTCAACACTCAGAGTTTCTTTCGGTAAGGTCGATGATTTTGAGCCTGCCGATGCGATTCAGTATCGGTGTGTGACCACCCTGAACGGAATTATGGAAAAGGATAATCCTGATATCTATGATTACCGGGTACCGGAAAAACTCAAACAGTTATATCAGGCCAAGGATTTTGGACAATATGAATCAAACGGGTCAGTGCCGGTTTGTTTTATAGCCTCGAACCACACTTCGGGCGGCAACTCAGGGAGCCCGGTCATCAATGCAGACGGAGAGCTGATCGGAATTAATTTCGACCGTAACTGGGAAGGAACGATGAGTGATATCTTGTATGATCCGGGTTTATGCCGGAATATCAGTCTGGATATCCGGTATGCACTTTTTATTATTGATAAATTTGCAGGTGCCAACCACCTGATCCGGGAAATGCAGCTGGTCAGATAGCCAAAAATACCATATCTTAAATAGCGAAGGGATGGCTTGTGAGTCATCCCTTTGTTTGTTAAAATGATATGTTGGTCATCAATTTTTAATTATTCACATGAAATATTTGTTTGTTAATAAAAAATCACCATCTTTGTTTTGCTCTCTTTATTTACATGTAGTTGGCACATGTTAATACCTAAAAGAGATAAAAGGTAACCCCGGTTTGTTGAGTTTTTTTGTAAATACAGGGTTACTGGACAAGAAGATGGAAGGGTCACAACGAAGAAGCGATTGGTTGCACCTGCAAATCAGGCGTATACCGATAGAGTACAGGGAACCATTTATGCTGGAGACCGGGACTGACAACCTGCTCCGGACCCGGGTATTGTGTCTGGTTTTGATTGCCTTTGTTGTGTTGTTCAGCCTGAAACCTGGCTTTTTACATGCAGAACCCAAATCATTATTTGTTTCCACGCTCATTGTAAATATGATATTTGGGCTTTTTCTTGTTTTTATTTACCTGAGCGCTCACTTAATTAATTATAAGATTGATAGTTGCCCAACCTGGCTGATTCGACTGCCTGTGATCATCCTATCGGTTTGTTTTCTCTTATGGGGGTGTTATGCGTGCAATCTCAATCCATTTGGCTTACGTCCTATCCTATATTTTGGGGCTTGCCTTTTTGTGGTTTTTTCTGTTTTTCTTCTTACCATGACTGAAGCTGCCGGGATTATGCTGAATGGGCTTGTTGCTTTCTGGTGGTTTCAGATATTTCCTTCGGAGGCTCCTCCCATCTCTGCCTGGTCGTTAACCGGGCTCTTGTTTCTGGTATCGTTGTCATTTTTCATTTCCAGAGTGATCTTTTACAGACGGATGTCGGTTTTCCTGAACTGGGAGAATATATCCTCCATGAACAGCACCTTAAAATGGGAAATCAAAAACCATCAGCAAACCCTCATGGAACTTGAAGCTGTAAAGAATGATCTGGACCGGCAGGTCTCTGAGAAGACAAATTTCCTCAGCGATGCAAACCAACAGTTGAAGGTTGAAATTGCTGAGCGTGGGTATGCAGATAAGGTACGGAATGTTTTATACAAGATATCGGGTTTCGTCAATCACAATATCGACCTGACTGATATCATCAGGAACATTCATGACCAATTGAGGCAAATTCTGGATGTGACCAATTTTATGGTAGGTATTTATGATCCAGAAAATCTTGTTATTGAGCCGGTTTTTCAAGTTAATTCGACTGAGTCGTTTGAGAAGTATCGTTTAGGGCGGACATTAACCTCTTATGTGATCAGGAATAAAAGGCCGCTGGTAGTCGATAAGAAAGGTATTCACGATCTGGTCATGCAAGGGGAGATCGAGATTGTCAGGACTCCCGCCAACAGCTGGCTCGGAGTGCCCTTAATGGTGGAGAACCGGGTTGTAGGTATCGTTATGGTTCAGAGCTATGATTCCAGTGTAGAGTATGATCAGTCTGACCTGCAGCTGATGATTTATGCCAGTGAGCATCTGGCTTTTGCCATAGATCGATATGAAGTTCAGTCAAATCTGATCAAGGCCAAGGAGAAGGCGGAAGAGAGCGACCGGTTAAAATCGGCCTTTTTATCTAACCTCTCTCATGAGATCAGGACGCCCATGAACGCCATTCTTGGATTTACGGAAATGATGGCTGAGCCGGAACTGAATTCGCAAAAGTGGCAGCTTTTTTCCTCCCGGGTAGTTGAAAACAGCCAACGATTGCTTAAGACATTGACCAAGATGATAGAATTGGCCAAGCTCCAGGATAACCAGATGGCCGTTGAAGCAACGAATCTTCAGGTTGGCCTTGTTTTTTCGAACCTGCGCGACGACATCAACTCCATGGTCGGTCTGTTCAAAAAAACGGGATTGGAAATCCGATTTATTTGCGACCCCGAAGCAGCGGATTTGTTTGTTTTGGCTGACCAGATCAGATTGAAGCAGGTGGTCTTTTGCCTGGCCGAGAATGCTGTGAAATTCACCAGTCAGGGATTTGTTGAAATGGGATGCCGGAAGTATAATCAGCGTCAATTATTGTTTTGGGTTAAAGACTCCGGTATCGGTATCAATCATGATGAATTGGAGCATATTTTTGAATGGTTCATCAGAGGGCAGAATCCCGCAAACAATCAATATCAGGGTACCGGATTGGGCCTGACCGTAACGAAGAAGATCATTGAATTAATGCAAGGCCAGATATGGGTGGAATCTGAGCCTGGCCAAGGTTCCTGTTTTTATTTTACTCTACCGGCAGCTTTGCCTGATTCCATCAAAATGATACCGGAAAACCGGGCTCACCGTAGCAATTCCGGAAGCAGCCAGTCGGTTCATGCTGTGTAGTTTAGCAGGTGTTCCCAAAGCCTGATTTTTGTCATCCCTATTGCTAATAATCGTCATATTTGTTATTTTTCTTTTGTTATAGCTTTAACAGATATAATGATTACCTGATTGTTATTAAGCACTAACCTAAAATGAAAAAAAGGAGTACAAAAATGGCTGATGTTCAACAGATTATTGATGACGTGACTCAGGTTTACGGCAAAGAACGAAAGGCACTGATGCCTTTGCTGCAAGCTATTGTCAAAACAAAGAATTATTTGGATGACCAGGACCTGATTTCCATTGCAAAGGCTCTGGATCTTTCAGCTGCCGAAGTATTTGGGACAGCGAGTTTTTACACATTCCTGGATACGGTTCCCCGGGGTAAAAATGTGATCAGGGTTTGTAAAACCATATCCTGTCATATGGCCGGGAAGGATGAGATCATTCATGCCATCGAAGAAACCCTGAATGTAAAGATGGGAGGGACGACGCATGACAAGAAATTCACCCTGTTAAGTGCCAATTGTCTGGGATGGTGCCACAAGGGGCCGGTTATGCTGATCAACGATAAGGTTTTTCCCGAATTAACACCGGAGAAAGCCATCGAGATTAT
>JAQWAJ010000208.1 GCA_028707745.1 Bacteroidales bacterium
GGCAAGTCTGAATGAATCTTCACGAATAATCTGAAATTCATCACCTGACCAGGCCATCAAGATGGGTATTACGGAATGGAACAATACGGCCGGGTCGTGGGGGCCCGACCGGGGGCGGATTATGTCACTGGGCACAGGGCTCTATACCGGAAGGTACCTGAATCTTCTGCAAAGATACTCCGACGTGGTTGAGCTGGCCTGCCGGTCGAATATGACCAACAGCTATTGCAGCGGGATGATCCAGACCTATCCCGGCGGGCTCTATCTGACGGCAGCCTATTACGTGATGAAAATGTATGCAGAACACTCCAAGCCAATACCTATTTGCCTCGGTCAGGCGCCGGAAGGAGTAGATCTGTCAGCTTGTTTATCAGCAGATAAAACCAGAATCTGTCTTTTTGCCGTCAATACCAACGATAAACCCGTTTCCATTCAGCTCGATCTGACGGATTATGGCGGAAAGTTCAAGCCGGTAAGCGGAGAAGTGGTGTGCGACAGCCAAGACAGGAGACAACCGGAACTAATGAACCATCCTGATACCCCTGACCGCATCCGAAATATGGAGCTACCGGTATCGGATCAAACCATCACACTTCCCGCCTATTCCATTGCGGCCATCGAGTGTGCGATTATTTCCCGGTCAGCTTCCTGATCAGATCCACTTCTGCCTGGCGGAATGGAGTTCCATCTTTGCGCAGGATATCGTGGAACCAGAGTTCCGGCTCTGAGCCATCGGTATGCGTGCGGTCGCCCCAGGCGTAAATCGTATTCGACTTGCCCGATACAAAACCCCAGTTGATGGCGGCCACATTTTCAGCCTTCAGCAACGGCATGATATTATCAAACCGGCTGCCCTGCTTACGGGCCATATACTCCGTACAGATCAGCGGCCTGCCATACTTCCGCAGCGAATCAATGGCCGCTTTATGGTTGACTTCATTGTTGTAATTGTGGTAGGTGATCACATCCGAATTGGCAACCTGATACTGGCAAAAAGCAGGCAGTTCGAGTGACCATACCCCGGCCGACAAGGGTTGTGAAGGATTAACCTCGCGGCCCCACCGGAATACATTTTTCAGCAGAGGCATCGATTTTTCGCCATACCCACCGTTGCCGGGCTCATTATATACGTCCCAGAGAATGATCCGCTTATCTTTTTTAAAAGTGGTCAGGATATCCTTTACATATTTTTCCAGCAAAACATTGAGTGTACTGTCTTTATGGATCAGATCACCCGGATCCGTTACCCAGCCTGAATTGTGCCGCCCTAAAATCGGGTCGGGCTGCTTGCCGGCCTGATATTCATGCCGCCAGCAGTCGTCGAAAATGACAAACACCGTGCTGATCCCATGTTTCTGAGCTATAGAGAGATATTTCCCTATCCTTTTCTTGAACCCGGTTGGATCGACCTGCCAGGCCACATGGTGCAGATACACGCGCATGGTATTTAATCCCAGTCCTTCAGCCCATCCGAGCTCACGATCGATGGTTGCCGGATCAAAGGTCTCAGCCTGCCACATCTCCAGCTGATTGATCGCCGTACTCGGCAGGAAATCGCACCCTCTGAGCCAGCCCCACTGCTGATACCATTCATTAGCCTGTTTGGGGGTCCAGATATCACGGGGTTTTTGAGCATTAGCCTGATTACCAGAAAACAACATCATTCCGGCTAGTACCATCAGGATTGGTTTGAGCAATTTTTTCATCGTTGTTATATATAGTTCAGATTTTGATTGGCAATATAGCAATCTTCCCCGGCCGATATCAGGGTCAGCTTTGGATTGCCTTGCCGATAGTCACCAGCAGGTAGATCAGGGCAAACAACGACACTATGGCGATCACCGCGATTACTTTCGCCTTTTGCTGTGATTTCAGCTGTTTCAAGCCAGAGGTCACTTCTTCAGGATTGTCGTCGCGGATCGCCTTTTTCAGCCTGACGGTAGATCTGAACAATTCCAGTTGCGGAAAAATCAATGAAAGCATCCAGATGGGAGTCAGAATGTCGAAAAACAGGATTCTCCTCCGCGGATCTGTTGGCGCCGGATAATCGAACAACAGATAATAACAAAAGCACAACGCTAAGCTTACGCACAATACTACTACCACGACAACCTGAGTCCTTGCCCTTTTTATATACTTCGAGCAGCTGCTTTTAATTTCGTCACTGATCATGGTTGGTTCAATTGAAACTGAAAAATACTATATTTTTTCTTTATACCCCAGCTTAGAATCCTGACATTTCCCTTACGAATTCCGGTGCAATTTTGTATTGTCAAAATTACAACGATATGAATGTCATCGGATTTATAATAGCCCTCTTCTTATTGGGATATCTGCTCTACTCCCTGGTCAAACCTGAAAAATTCTAGCCATGAAAACACCGGACATCTTTCAGGTGGCACTGTTCTTTGGCCTGATCATCGCCATCACGCCTCTTCTGGGAAATTACATGAGCAAAGTTTTCACCGGTACCCGGCATTTCATGATGCCCGTTTTCGGATGGCTGGAGAAACTAACCTATCGTTTCGTAAAAGTAAACCCACAGGAGGAAACAAACTGGAAATCATATACATTCGGACTTCTCACATTCAATTTCATCGGATTTGTTTTTGTCTTCCTCATTCAACTTTTTCAATCCCGTCTGCCCCTGAACCCGGCCAACCTCCCTAACGTTTCATGGCACTCGGCATTCAATACCTCGGTGAGTTTTATCACCAATACCAACTGGCAGGGATATGCCGGGGAGACTACACTCAGCTTTTTCGTTCAGATGATCGGTCTGACCGTTCAGAATTTCGTTAGCGCAGCCACCGGAATAGCCGTTCTCATTGCGCTGACCAGGGGGATCTCCAGAAAATGCACCGATAAACTGGGAAACTTTTGGACCGATCTCACCCGCTCAACCCTCTATATTCTGCTACCACTTTCTATAATTCTGGCCGTTTTGCTGGTCGGGCAGGGAGTTGTTCAGAATTTCAAGCCTTATGAAACCGTTCAAACCTTGCAGGGCACCCGGCAGGTGATCCCGATGGGCCCGGCTGCCTCTCAAATTGCCATCAAACAACTGGGCAGCAACGGCGGTGGTTTTTTCAACGCCAACAGCGCCCACCCTTTTGAAAACCCAACCCCGTTCAGCAATTTTTTAGAGATGCTGGCTATTCTGCTGATCCCCGCATCATTGACTTTTACCTATGGCAAGATGGTGGGTTCAACCCGGCAAGGCTGGATCATCTTCTCTGCCATGATGGTTTTACTTTTAGCGGGAACAGCTATTTCGCTACATGCCGAGTACTCCGCTAATCCTCTATATGGCAATAATCCGCTGATGGAGGGCAAGGAAACCCGGTTTGGCGTTACAGGCAGTGTTCTCTGGTCCACAATCACCACGGCGGTTTCAAGCGGATCGGTCAATGCCATGCATGCCAGTATCACGCCACTGGCCGGGATGATTGCCATGATCAATATGATGCTGGGGGAAGTGGTTTTCGGAGGAGTTGGCGCAGGGTTATACGGGATGGTCATCTTCATCATTCTCACTGTGTTCATCGCAGGACTGATGGTGGGGCGAACACCGGAATATCTGGGTAAAAAAATTGAAGCTTTCGAAGTGAAAATGGCTATCCTGGCAGTTCTCGCCCCGAGCTTTGTCATCCTGATTTTTACCGCCTGGGCATCCGTAAGTCACGCCGGCTTATCAGGCTTAAATAATCCCGGGCCCCACGGCTTTTCTGAAATACTTTACGCCTTTACCTCGGCAGCCGGCAATAATGGAAGCGCCTTCGCCGGACTAAACGCCAATACAGTTTTCTACAACCTGACCCTGGGCATTGGTATGCTGATCGGACGGTTTGGTATCATTCTTCCCGTGATGGCAATCGCAGGCAACATGGCCGGAAAGAAAATAACTCCCCTTTCGGCGGGCACCTTCCGAACCGATAACTGGCTGTTTATCGGACTGCTGGTCGCCGTAATCCTGATTGTCGGTGGCCTCACCTTCTTTCCGGCCCTGTCGATGGGCCCGATCGTTGAACACTTACTGATGAATGCAGGAATCTCTTTTTAGATTTTAACAAGATGAGCTCAAAACAATCCGCTAACCTGTTCGACAGAAAGATTTTACTAAAGGCTGCTGCCGACAGTATTACCAAACTGAATCCTGCCATACTGATCAAAAATCCGGTCATATTCATTGTCGGAATCGGCTCGGCACTCACCACCATCATTGTGCTTGCGGGACTTCTCCAGGGCAAATTTTCATCCTTTAACTTACAGATTTGTATCTGGCTTTGGATTACCGTATTGTTTGCGAATTTCTCGGAAGCCATTGCCGAAGGACGAGGCAAGGCACAAGCCGATAGCCTTCGCAGAAACCGTACACAAACCAAAGCCCGGAAAATCAATGGTCAGCTGGAGACCGAAGTGCTTGCCGGGGATCTCAGAAAGGGAGACATTGTTCTTTGTGAAGCCGGCGACGTAATTCCTTCGGATGGAGAGGTCATCGAAGGCATTGCCAGTGTTGATGAATCAGCTATCACGGGTGAGTCCGCACCGGTAATCCGTGAAAGTGGTGGCGACCGATCGGCAGTGACCGGCGGAACCAAGGTGATCAGCGACCGGATACTGATCCGCATTACTACCGAA
>JAQWAJ010000209.1 GCA_028707745.1 Bacteroidales bacterium
GAGTACGCCATGCCGTATGGTAATCTTTACACGCTTTCTGTTAGCCGTACGGGTTCTGCTATCACCAGGGTGCCGCTGACGTCTGAATCTGAAAGCAATATCGCCTACCTTATTGAATTCATGAAAGGTTATCCTGAGAGTTTGGATAGCAAAGCCAGAAATCTTTATTGTCATGCAGCTTCCGAATTGTATAAGCTGTTGATCGGCGCGGCTGACAGTTATTCTGATTCCAAAAATTTGCTAATCATCCCTGATGGCTCCTTAAGCTATTTACCCTTTGAAGCTTTATTAAAGCCCCAGATTGAACCCTACAAACAGGACTATCGAAAGTTGCCTTATCTTATTCACTGTCATTCTGTTTGTTACGGATTAACTGCAACAATTTTCTTCAACAAGCCTACTCGTAAGACGAACCCAACCCGCAGAATACTGGCTGTTGCGCCTGAATATAATTTTTCATCTGGGAAAATCTCCGAATACATTCGCAAAGCACAACCAGGATTGCCCGAATTAAGTGGCACCTATGAAGAATCAAGAGCCATCAGGAAATTATTAGGTGGCCGGTTACTTTCGGGTGACAAGGCGACTGAAGAAAAGTTCAAAAGTATCGCACCCAGATATGCCATACTGCATCTGGCCATGCATTCTATTCCTGACCACACCAATTCATTGAATTCTAGTTTGGTTTTCACTCCAGGTGCCGACCAGGATGAAGACGGAGTTCTATTTGGTTATGAGGTGTATAATATGTCGCTAAACAGCAGTCTAACAGTTCTTTCCGCTTGCGAAACCGGATCAGGACAAATGGCTAGTGGCGAAGGGGTTCTCAGTTTTGGGCGCGCCTTCATTTCAGCTGGTTGTCCGAATTTGATCATGACTCTATGGACGGTAGATGATCGTTCGAGCAAAGATATCATGATACAGTTTTACAAGTCCCTTGTTTCCGGATCCAAAATATCAGACGCCTTGCATGACAGCAAAATAGGCTATCTCGAACATGCTGACAAATTACATGCACATCCTCATTACTGGGCCGGTTTTATTGAGCTCGGTCAGAATACGGAGTTGAATATTTCTTACCGTAAATCAGGCATTTTCATTCTGGTTGTAGTTTTTTCCCTGACAATCCTGGTTTTGATCTATGTTCAGGCAAAAAAGAATCCCCGCCGAAGCAGGGATATGCTGAAAAAATGGAATAGTCGGAAACTGTAGAAATCAGAAAAGAGATAGATGGGAACGGGTTGGAAACTGTAAGCCAACTACTCTTCTTTTCCGATTTTCTTAATCAATTCAATTGCTTCGTTGTAATAGGTATTTTCTGGGTCTTCTGAAATTTTCTTTAAGATGGCTTTTGTTTTTTCCATGTCTTTCTGCTTCAGGTAGCAACCGGCAGTATACCACTGGACTTGTTCAAAAATTGGTGAATTCTCATCCCAGTTGCTGAAATAGCCAAGGGCTTTCCCTGGATTGCCAGTAAGCAATGCACTGCTTCCAGCGTACAGCAATACTGTTTCGGTCTTATTATCGTCACTGATACAGGCTTCGAATAACTCAAGGGCATTAGCATATTCGCCTTTATTGTATTTCTGGATGCCCAATTCAACTATACGGTTGCCCACTTCTGAAGGGCCTCGTTTGTTTCCTATACCGTCATACGACTGAAAATATTTGTTAAATGAACGTTCAGAACCAATTGAACCGGAATTCTGGTTCAGGATGAGAGAGCCTGCGAAGAGTAAAACAAATACTGCGGCTATGGCTGTGCTGATTGCGAAAGTTCTCTTTGGAAGAGAAATTTTCTTTTTTGAATTTACCATACCGTCGCCCAAATCGTTCAGCGTGGCCCGGAGAGACATAATATCCTCCTGCATGATAGCCCTGTCGATGTCGTGACTCAATAGGATCGACTCATCATCTATCTGATTTCCATCGCTTTTAATAAGTTCTTCGTATGCATAAAGCTCCTGGTTCAGCTTCAGTGAATCCTGTTGCAGGATAGCTTGTTCAACACCGCTATATTCAGGTATTTCGAACGGGTCAACCTCTTCAATCACGACAGTGTGTATCCGGTTTAATTGATCGCGCAGTGCCATAATATCCTGTTCCAGTATCGCATGATCCATATCAGGGGGCAACTCTTCAGCGATCACCATTGGAGCAACCTGCGCCAATGCGGAATTATCATTGCTAATTTTTTCAAGTTGCAGTCTGAAATTGATTATGTCGTCCTCAATCAGCGCTTTGTCTACTTCCTTGTGCAATCGGAATCTTTCGGCAAATGACGGATCAGTCTTCAGTTGCAGTTCAAAATCCTGCCGCTCAAGAATGTTCATGTCATTCTCCAGATAGCGATCGAACAATTCCGAGTAACGTTGTTCGTTATTCATTTCTTACTCTTTTAAAATCAGGGTCATTCTGAATTCTCTTAACTAAAGCCTCTTTACATTCATACTTCCTTTTCTTCAAATACTTATCGCTCTTAATGTTCATCATTTGAGCGATGTCTTTTAGCGGAACCTTCTTCAGAAACAACTGTAAAATTTGTTGGCAGTCTTTGTGCAAAAGCTGGAAATGTTTCTGATAGATCCTGAATTGCTCCTGTTCTGTAGCCATATCTTCAAGATCATCATCAAGCTGGACAAAAACCTGATTGTCAGAAATAACCTCGCTTCGCACCTTCCTTTGTTCCAGCTGTTTAAGCCACAACAATCTGCACACCGAGTACAGATAGGTTTTAAAGCTACAGGTCAAATCCAGCGATTCATGCTTAAGCTTCTTGTAGATCAGGATAATTGCCTCCTGGAATACAACCTTGGCATCCTCATCCGTTCCACTGTTTTTTATGACAAAGAACCTGACAATCGAAAAGTACTTCTTGTAAACATACTCCAGCACATTGCTATCACTCGTTTTCAGCCCCTCGAGTAAGGCTTCTACCGTGTAATGCACCAGCTGTTGATCCTGTTCCTGATAAAAAGGTAACCCCAATTTTTAAACTTTTTTATTAAAGATACTTAAAAAATTTCTAACACCCTATCGGCTAATCGATTCCGAACGTAACAAAATTACAAAATTTGTATACCAATTTACCAATAACACCCTACCCATTTATAAAACAATTTGACTAACAGCAAAAAAAAAGGATTAAAAAAAAGCAGCAGACCTGTAAGCCGGGTTCTGTAATCCCAGGTGGGATCTTCTATCATTTATCTAGGCAACCGGTTGCCCGGTCACTCCAACGACCTACCCCCCGACAGCGAGCGAGCAGCTCTTAAAAGTCGGTATACATGGTCTTTCAACCCATGTGGCGTACAACTCCCGATGTCACCACCAGAATTGGTGGGCTCTTACCCCGCCTTTTCACCCTTATCCGGTTTTTCAACCAGACGGTTTTTTTCTGTTACGCTACCGTACCTCGCGATACCTTCCCATTAGGAAGCATGGTGCTCTGTGTTGCCCGGACTTTCCTCTTTTCCGGTTACCCGGAACAGCGATAGAACGGTCTGCTGCAAATACAAAGATATGGTTTAAAAAGGTTTGTTTTGAGGGATTCTGATTCTGGTAGCACCAAAACCATATTCCTTGAACGATGCATCCTCCAGAGAACACCATTTGTATTCCTGATCAGCAACCCTTCTCAATTCATTTTTCAATGTCCCATTGCCGATGCCATGAATGAAGATAATCTCACGTTCATGATTACGGATTGATTGATTCAGCTCTTGCCGAAACTTATCCAGCTGAAGCATAAGAATTTCCGTGTTCGACAGTCCGACTACGCTGTCAATCAGTTTATTGATATGAAGATCTATTTCCCGTACCGGCATCTTATTTCCAGATGGTTTGGATACAGCCGGCCGCTCTGCAACGTTTTTCAACAAACCTTTATCAACCTTTTGAGGAATAGGCTCTTCAACCCTCTTCGACTTGATAGGAGCATATGTTGGAGATATGTTTTCAGGTATAACAACCAGCGTTTTAATATACGTTGGAAGTACCCAGCCATCAGTGGTCTCTACCTCTGCCAGATCCTTCGAGATGATCCGCCTCACCCTGCCCTCTCCTACTGCATCGATGAATCGCACCAAGTCACCGGGTTTTACTGTCGTCATGTTCTCTCTGAATTTTGTCGCGAAGTTAGCTAATTTTACCACCGTTTAATTAGTTGACATGAGCATCAGAGAAATCAGGATCGAAGACTACACCTACGAACTTCCGGAGAACCGAATTGCGCGCTATCCATTGGAAAACCGTGACCAGAGCAACCTTCTGGTTTTCAGTAACGGGCAAATCTCCCATAAACATTTTTACGACCTTCCCGGTCTGCTTCCTTCTGATTCATTGCTGATCTGGAACAATACGAAAGTAATTCCGGCCCGCCTGCAATTCAGAAAAACTACAGGCGCCCTTATTGAGATATTTTTACTTGAACCAGTCCAACCCTCAGAATACGCCGAAATGTTCAGACAAACAGGATCCTGCATCTGGGATGCCATCGTTGGGAATCAGAAAAAATGGAAAGGTGATTCCCTGATCAGGGCCATTGAATCTCCCGACGGAACAGTCTGTTTATCTGCCGATAATATTAATGAAGATGGTAAAAACAGGATTCTGTTGAAGTGGACACCGGAGAACCT
>JAQWAJ010000210.1 GCA_028707745.1 Bacteroidales bacterium
AGTTCGGCGACAAATTGCCGGCTGATAAAAGGCCGCAGATTGAAGATGCTTTGGCCAAACTCAAGGCAGCCCACAGCGCACAGGATATCGATGGCATCGACAAGGCCACGGCTGAACTGAACACGGTATTCCAGGCTGCATCTGAAGAGATGTATCGCCAGGGACAGCAGGCCGGCCCACAGCCGGGTGCCGATCAGCCGGGTCCGGGAGCTGACGCCGGAGCAGGTGCCAGTAGCGGCAAAGACTCCGAAGTCACTGATGTTGACTTTGAAGAAGTAAAATAGACGCTGAAACAAGAATTAACCATCATTTGAAAACCGCTGTAAGCCATGTGCTTACAGCGGTTTTTGCTTATTGCCTCATGACTGTGACCCGGTTGACCACTATGATGACAGGCAGATTAAAATATCGGGTAGTGAATAGCGTTTTAGGTAAATGAATTACTTTGTACTAAATAATAACCATGCGTAAACTAATCATCATACCGTTTCTTTTTCTTGGTCTGCATGTTTTCGGGCAGCACGACACACTGAACAGGCTCGACCGGGAGGGTAAAAAAACCGGATACTGGATATCCCGCGATGCTGCCGGGCAAAAAGTTTATGAAGGCACTTTCAAAGCCGGCAAGCCTGAAGGCCGGTTTATTCGTTTCCATAAAAACGGCAAAATACGGGCAGAGATGAATTACCTCCCTGACGGAGCTAAAGTCGAAACCCGATTGTTCGATCCACAGGGCCGTTTGAGAGCCGAGGGCACTTATCACAACCAGTTGAAGGATGGACCCTGGTCATTCTATTCTGAAAAGAGTAAACCGATTTACCGCATCCATTACAGTCTGGGAAAAATCCACGGCGAAGCTCTCCGGTACGATGCTGCCGGAACGCTCATCGAGCAAACGCACTGGGACCAAAATACCCTGAACGGTTTTCAGGTGATCTTTTACCCGGATCAAAAACCTCAGGCTAAAATCAGCTACCACAACGGAGCGATCGACGGCCCTTATGAATTACTTTTCCCAAATGGGATACCAGAGGTTCAGGGTATCTATGCCGCTGGTCTGAAAACAGGCAAGTGGTCCTATTACAAGGAAAATGGCGACATCGACTACATTCTGAATTACCAGAACGGTAAACTGCTGAATCCCGAAATGCTCAATACCCGCCAGCGTGAATCTTTTGAAAAGTATGAGCAGAACCGGAAGATGCTGAAAGATCCGGAGAATTTCCTGAACGATCCAGAAGGTTTGCTTAAGTAAAAACCACGGAGACACAGAGAACACAGAGAACACAGAGAGGCAAAGAGGAATCATGGACTGGACACCGGCAAGCCTTATCCGGGTCAATTTAGTATATTTGTTTCATTAACGTTAGACCACATGAAAAAGGCCGGACTTCTGATGATAATGCTGCTACTGGCTTTTCAGGCCAAGTCTCAGACTGCACCCAATAAATACTGGATTCAGTTTACCGATAAATACGACACACCCTACTCGGTTGAACGGCCTGAACAATTTCTTTCGGAGCGGGCACTGGAGAGAAGAACCCGTTATCATATCGGGATTAATGAGCAGGACCTTCCAATAGATCCGGCCTATACTGATTCACTGAAAAAAATCGGAGTAACCGTTTTGAATAAATCGAAGTGGTTCAATGCAGTAACGATTTATACAACGGATCTATCGGCCCTGGCTAAGATCAACCAACTCAGTTTTGTTAAACAGATTAAATCGGTCAGATCAGCTGAGTCGCCCCGCCAGACCGTCGACAAATTTGCCACCGAATTTGAACCGGCATCCGGGGTGGCTTTTACCACAGATACCACTGTTTTGCAGTACGGGCAAGCCTCCCGGCAGACGGGCATGTTGAACGGACATATCCTTCACAATCAGGGATATCAGGGGCAAGGAATGGTAATTGCGGTGCTCGACGGAGGATTCAGAAATGTTTCGACGAACCCGGCATTTGATACGATCTGGAGAAAAAATCAGGTATTGGGCAGCTGGGATTTCGTCAGGAACCATGCTCTCACATACGACGGACACTCCCACGGGGCCTGGGTTTTATCCATTATGGCCGGCAACTTACCAACGCAACTGGTAGGATCGGCCCCTAAAGCATCTTATTACATGCTGGTTACGGAGGATTCCGGTAGTGAAAATCTGGTTGAAGAAGACAATTGGGTGTCGGGAGCCGAATTTGCCGACAGTGTCGGCGCCGACCTGATCAATTCGTCGTTGGGTTACAGCACATTTGATGATCCGTCGGTGAATCACACTTATGCGGATATGGACGGAAATACTACCCGAATAACCATTGCTGCCGACATTGCCTGCAGCAAGGGCATACTGGTGGTATCAAGCGCTGCCAACGAAGGTTCCAATGCCTGGCATTATATTACAGCGCCGGCAGATGCCGACAGCATTATGACTGTTGGGGCAGTTGATTCATCGGGCAGATATGCCTATTTCAGTTCGACCGGCCCGACTTATGACCGGCGGATTAAACCCAACATTACCGCTCAGGGCAATATGACCGCCATCGTCAATACCGACGGACAGGTCATACGCGGCAGCGGGACCTCTTTCAGTTCGCCGCTGATGTGCGGGCTTACGGCCTGTTTATGGCAAGCAAACCGGTCGCTCAGCCCCATGGAAATCATCCATGCCATAGAATCAAGCGCATCAAAGGCAAATTCCCCGGATTCACTGTATGGATATGGAATTCCCGACTTTGGAAAGGCCCTTTTTCTGATTCAGGGGGTTGATCCCGTGAGGCTCGATAAGGAATCACTGTTTAAAGTATTTCCAAATCCTTTTTCCGACAAGCTGACCCTCGATTTTTATTCGCATGACCGGCAAGATATCACCATTGATCTGCTGAGCATATCCGGAGAAGTGCTATGCACCAGGCGTACACAAGTTGGGTACACCTCCATCAACAGTATCGAAATCAATGAATATCAGAACCTTCCGAACGGAGTCTATTTTCTCCGTATCCTGACTAAAACTTCCCGCCACCAGCAAAGGATCGTAAAGATCTCTGAATAAGCAAAATCTGATTTATAGTGGAAAAGGAAGCACTGGGACTATTTGAACTCAACCGGCAAATTCGCCTCAGAATTCAGTCGGGATTTCCGGAATCGATATGGTTAGTTGCCGAAATCAGTGATCTTTCAGTGAATCGCAATGGACACTGTTATCTTGAACTGATTGAGAAAGAACCTGACGGTGACAAAATCCTTGCCCGCTCGCGCGCCACGATCTGGGCATCTGCATACCGGATGCTTCGGCCCTATTTTGAATCCGCCACCGGACAAGAGTTGACCGCAGGTATTGAAATCATGGTAAGGGTTGATGTGGAGTTTCATGAGCTATACTCCATAAATCTGAATATCAGAGATATTGAACCCAGCTTTACGGTCGGTGACCTTGCCCGGAAGCGCCGGTTGATCATTCAGAAACTCGAGGAGGCCGGTGTTTTCGGCATGAATAAAGAGCTGGAAATGCCACTGGTTCCTCAAAAAATAGCCATTATCTCTTCTCCGACTGCAGCAGGATTTGGCGATTTCAATGTTCAGCTCTCGAAGAATCCCTTCGGATATATCTTTTATACCCATCTTTTTCCAGCTGTGATGCAGGGTGAAGAAACCGTTGGATCGATCATTGCAGCGCTTGACACGATTGCCGGATATGAAAATTTCTTTGATGCGGTAGTCATTATCCGTGGTGGTGGTTCGAAGCTCGACCTCAGTAGTTTCGACAATTTTGATCTTGGGTTGAATGTCGCGCAGTTTCCGTTACCGGTGATTACCGGGATCGGCCATGAACAGGACGATTCGATCATCGATCTGGTTGCTCATACCCGCTGTAAAACCCCGACTGCCGTTGCAGAATTTCACATTGGTCAGATGGCAGATTTCGAGACCCGGCTGGATGAATCGGTTGAGCTGACTGTTAACACGGTCAAATCATTCCTTGCTGATGAGCGGAGCACCATTGCCCGGATCATGGAAGGAATGCGTTTGCGGGTAAAAGGATATACCGGATACCGCGAACTCGAGCTGAATCAGGTGCTGGTCCGCGCAAAAAGCTCCGTGACTCAGTATTTCAGGACCTGTCGTGAAACATTATCGAGATTTGAACAGATCTCGGCACTGAAAGATCCTGTCAACCTGCTGAAAATGGGCTACTCGATCACTTTGAAAGATGGAAAACCGTTGAAATCGGTCAGGGAGATTCATGAAGGAGACCAGTTAACCACCGTAGTTGCCGATGGCAAGGTTGCTTCCTCTGTCCTCCCCGCGAAAGCGTTCCCTGTCATCCCCGCGAAAGCAGGGACCCCGTCCCTAAATGCGAATCCTGACCAAAGAACTATTTAACCAATTCTCTCATGAACCTAAGACCCAGAATGCTGACAACGACCGACGAGATGGAAGCCATTATCAATGAGGCTCAGGTTTGTTATGTAGGTATGTCGGATAATAATACACCCTATGTTTTACCGATGAATTTTGCCTATGCGGATGGCGTCATTTTTCTGCATTCAGCTCAGGAAGGCCAAAAAATAGATGTCTTAAAGTCGAATCCGCTGGTTAGCATTAACTTCAACACCGGGAATGAATTGTTT
>JAQWAJ010000211.1 GCA_028707745.1 Bacteroidales bacterium
GGAGTCTGGTCTCCTTCACTATCCATCCGGTACCAAACCTTGCCTCCCGTAACCGGGATAAACCCTTCGGAAGGGGCAATTTTTTGATGGTTTTCACAGGACATGGTCATCGCAATCAACAATAGAACAGCAATAGAACGAAATTTCATGGCTGTCGGTTATCATTAAAAACGTCTTTTATTCTGATTGGCACCGGCTGTTTGCCGGGAATAGGGTTTACGAAATTCCTGTTTCGGAGGTTTCACCGGGTGATGGTCGATCAGTGGATAATCATGATCATCCCGCACCGGGATCTTCATCCCGATCAGTTTTTCGATATCTTTCAGATAGGCTTTTTCTTCAGCATCGCAGAAGGAGAATGCGGTCCCGTCGGCACCTGCCCGGCCGGTACGGCCAATGCGGTGCACATATGTTTCCGGAACATTCGGGATCTCGAAATTGATGACAAACTGCATATCTTCCACATCGATGCCCCTGGCGGCAATATCCGTGGCTACGAGCACACGCGTGCTTTTTTCCTTGAAATTGGACAGCGCTTTCTGACGGGCATTCTGGCCTTTGTTGCCGTGGATGGCTTCGGCCTTGATATCGTTCCGGAGCAAAACCTTAACCACCTTGTCGGCACCATGTTTGGTCCGGGTAAATACCAGCGCCGTGCGGATTTTCGGGTCCTTCAGCACATCCAGCAATAAAGCGTTCTTATTGCCTTTGTCGACAAAATACAGGTACTGCTGAACAGTTTCCACGGTGGTTGCCGATGGAGTTACCATCACTTTCGAAGGATGGTGGAGAATGGAGTCAGACAGTTTAATGATTTCAGGGGCCATGGTGGCGGAGAAAAAGAGCGACTGCCGCTTGACCGGCAATGCTACAAGAATTTTTTTCACATCGTGAATAAAACCCATGTTGAGCATGCGGTCAGCCTCATCCAGGACGAATATCTCGATCTCTTTCAGAGAGATATACCCCTGCCCCATCAGATCGAGCAAACGACCTGGAGTGGCAATGAGAATATCTATTCCGCGTTGCAAAATGGTGGTCTGCGGACCCTGGGCAACACCTCCGAACACAACGGTGGAGGTTAATCCGGTATATTTTCCATACGCCTTGAAACTCTCATCAATCTGGATGGCGAGTTCGCGGGTTGGGGTAACAATCAGACTTCTTATTTTTCTCTTTTTTTCGTTAGTGCGGTTTACACTAAGCAGTTGCAATATCGGAACCGCGAAAGCAGCTGTTTTCCCGGTGCCGGTTTGAGCGCATCCCAGGAGGTCGGTTCCTTGTAAAACGATTGGTATTGCTTGTTCCTGAACGGGGGTTGGAGTGGTGTAGCCTTCTTCGTGTAATGATTTGAGAATCGGATCAATGATCTTTAATGAACGAAATTCCATGAAATAATTTTGGTGAAAAATATTGAATATTAATAATTTACAAAGATAAGTAAAATTCGGGAAAAGAACATGAATGATACGAATCCTGAAGGAAGGCGGATTTCAGGGTCATCCGCATTCCCCCCTTTCACTACCGGTTTTCCTCGTCTAATATCCGCGTAAATCTTTTAATCATTTTCAGAACCAGATAGATAGCCCCGCTAATAACGGTAGCATATAACACCCAGTTTATCAATAAGATATCAACTTTTCGAACGATATTTTCAGTGCACTGAAATAAAAAGAAAACGACAAAAATTGCAAAAAAACCATTTTTCTCTTTTTTCAGGACTTTCTTCCAGCTGAACGGCATTTTCGGAGCGATCCGGTTTTTCAAGGAAGGAAGGAATGCAGGTGTTTTTTTTGCCCAATCGGTATAGATGGTTCCGAATTTCCCCCGTAGAAACTGCTCTTCGGCAAACATGATCCGTTCATAGTAAACCCAATAAAGAAAAATAAACAGCAGGATGAACCATACATTTTGGGTCAGCATGGCGACTCCCAGCCACATGAAAAAATTTCCCAGATACAAAGGATGCCTGACCGTGGAATAGATCCCCGTCGTGTTCAGCTCGTCGGCCAGCTGGGTTTCCGTATTTCTTCCCGAGGTGTTTTTGGGGGTATGCCCCACGGTGTAAACCCGGATCCCAAGTCCGATAAAACAAACAAAAAGGCAGATGAACCAGTAAATTTTAACCATCTCCGGGTCAGCAAAACCGGATTCAGTCATGACCATCTGAACAAAGGCGCCAAGTCCGGCTACGAGAAAGATCAGCGGCAGTATCCCGCGATATCTGAATAGGTAATTCCCTTGTTTTTCCAGCTCTTCCTGCAATGCCATTGTATCAATATTTTGCGGCTAAGATAGAAAGGATTGCTGAATAACAAGAATACCAGCAACCCGGTATAACCATAAACCAGGATCGGATTGGTCACCATTTCACAAATTTAAACTTCGTAAGAGAGGTATCACTAGCAATCGCCGCACAGGTGCGTTGATCCAGAATAAGATCATTTAGCTGATTGGTTACAATAACCCCTCCATAAACCATCAGTGCAGGCACCCAGGGAGAGCTGGGTACGGTATAGTCGATTTTAGACGTTGATACCAGTTGGTAATTGCCATAAGGAAATTTGCCGTTCCCCGACCAAATCACCAGCCGAACCTTGCCAAACTTCCGGTATTCAACATCCGGATCGACTTTCAGTTGGAGATTCAGAGCTGAGGTTAAATTCCCGTAACCCATTTGTGACGTGAAATCGTTCAGGTTATAGACCAATACGGTATCGGATTTGATTCCCTGACTTGTTTGGGTGATGATCTCAAAATAGATCCATAACTCCCTGCGATCGCCCCTTCCATTAACCCTGATTTTGAGTGGTTTATCAGGCAAAACTAAAATGGTTGCCCCGTCCCGGTTCGGGAATTCAAAAACCGGTCTTTCGAGCAACTGGTAAGACAAATCAATTGTTTCATATCCCGGGATACTAATGTGGCTGATCACTGCATTGACCTCATTGAGATTGTGGTGGAGAGCATATACCGGGCATCCGGAATTCATAAAAATCCCCGGCTCTTTATGCTGAATCTGCTCCAGATCAGGGATCACACAAAGAGTATCATCGCTGGTCGCCGTACCGGATTCAGGAGTTCGGATCAGATCCATGCAAACTTTCACATCCTTGTAATAGAGGGAATCTGCATTCTTTGCCGTCACCAAAGAGCCACCATTATCACCCGACCAGGTTTTGGTTATATACAAATAGTTGACACTGTCATATTTGTTAAACACACTGTAAATAATCGGTATCGGTTTTCGCTCCAGACAGATATCGGGATACTCCTCGCACGCTGAAAGGAAGGAACATACAGCAAATACTGCAAACAGTTTTGATTTCATCGGGTCAAACGATTAGGTAAACAGGTTAACCTATCCGGGGGATGACCAAAGGTATAAAAAAACCAGCACTGATGCATAGCTTAAATCCACCGGGCAAAACCTTTCACTCGATCACCATCTCCTGAGTTCCGGCAACCAGTTCCATGGTAGTTCCGCCTGGCAACCGCACGGTAGCCGTGCTGTTCGGAGGTATTACAACGGTATAGATTACTTTACCGCCCTCCCTTTTCCAGGACGATACGATTTTCCCGTAAGGACCGTCGTGAGAGGCTTCAAAATGATCGAGCCCCTGCACAAAATGCGGCTCCAGGATCACGTTTTTGAATCCGGGTTTTTCGGGATCGGGCTTGATTCCACCGAGTGCCTTGTAAAACCAGGCTCCGATCTCCCCGAACATGATATGATTTCGGGAGATATCATTGGTGGTTTTCAGCGGCCAGTTTTCCTGAAGGGTGGTCAATCCGCTCCGGATCCAGTATCCCCATGAAGGGAATGTCTCCTGAGTGGCCACTGTGTAGGCCAAATCGGCGTATCCGTTTTCGCTGAGGGAATTTAATATCGATTTCGTTCCGAGCAACCCTACATCAACATGACTATTATCGGCGATAACCCTGTTTTTAAGGTTTTCGGCAACCCGCTCTTTCAGGTCTTCAGGAACGATGCCCCAGAACAGCGCTGCGCTGAGTTCAGTCTGGAATCCGCTTCCGTAAATCGCAGTTTCGCGATTCAGATATTTGGCATTGATCGCATCGGCAATCTTTTTCGACAGAGCCTGATATTTCAGATAGTCATCAGGTTTATTCAGCAGTTGTGCGGCTTTCGAGAGGATTACCGCATCGTTATAATAAAAAATCGAGCAGGTAAACTCTTTGGGAGTAACGGATTTTACCGGTATCCAATCGCCCAATCCCCAATCGGTCAACCCGTCGTTGCTGATTTCGGTAACATGGTCAACATATCTTTTAATGTTGTCATAGCAAAGCTCCAGCAACCGGGAATCCCCGTAAAACAGGTAAATATTCCAGGGAATGATGGCGATTGTACTGGTCCAGTCGGTGCCATTGCCCCATGAATATCCCCAACCGGCTGTCGGGATGATCGAAGGGAGGACTCCATTGGGTTGTTGTTCATCGCGGTGGTCGGCCAGCCACTTTTCATAAACCGTAATCCCATCAAAATTGTATAATCCCGTTTCGCTGGCGATATGGGCGTCGCCCGTCCAGCCATTCTTTTCACGCTGCGGACAGTCGGTGGGATATCCGTATAGATTCGACAGATAGGATGCATTGGTAG
>JAQWAJ010000212.1 GCA_028707745.1 Bacteroidales bacterium
GGCAATCAGGCGGGTGCCCAAATTCGCAAGGAGTTGACCAAGATGCTCAAAGATGCCAAAAATGTTGACTACCTGGATCAGGTTTATTATGCCCTGGCGGAACTCGAAATCAAAGAAGGCAATGAGGCTGAGGCAATCCGGCTCTATCATAAATCGGTGTGGAGCAACACGACAAACCTGACGCAGAAAGGAATTTCCTATCTCGCTCTGGCCAGCCACTATTATTCGAAAAATGATTTTGTGCCGGCCGGCTGTTATTACGACAGCTGCAGCCAGTCGTTACCGGACACCTATCAGGATTATAAAAAGATTACAGAATTTGCAGAAGACGTCAGGTCTCTGGCTGAGAACATCAGTATTACCCTGAAAGAGGACAGTTTGCAAAGGGTTGCAAAAATGCCTCAACCTGAGCGTGACAAACTCATTGACGGAATGATTGCTGAAGCCGTGAAAAAAGCAGAGGCAGAGCGCCTGGCCGCTGAGGAGGAACGGATGAATGTTCAATCGGGACGGATGAAGGGGATGAACACGGTAGGCGGAATGAATAACCGGGGAACTTTCGGAGGACTTACGAGTAACCCGGCGGGTAATGCAGGTTTATCAAGCACCAGCTCAGGTTCCGAGCTTTCAGGCTCAAGCAACTGGTATTTCTATAATCAGGCAGCCATCAGTTATGGAAGTATCGAGTTCGTTAAATTCTGGGGCCGCCGGAAACTGGAGGACAACTGGAGAAGATCGAATAAAAAAGTGATCTCTGAAGCCGATGATCTGAGTACCGAAGGTGAGACCGGAGAGATCTCCACTCCCGCGGCCGGTGCCAAATCCAATAAATTCCAACCCACCCAGCGAGAGTTTTATCTCAATGAACTCCCGATGAATGACACCTTGATGCGGGAATCCAATCAGCGGATTGCACAGGCTTATCTGAATGCCGGCAAGATATTTAAAGATGAACTGCACAGGCCGAATGAAGCCATCGAGTATTTCGATCGGCTGAATAAGAGATTTCCTGAAGACGAGAAGCTGCTGTTCTCCTATTACAATATGTACCAGATCTATACGGCTCTGAAAATCGATGATCAAATCAAATATTACAAAGACCTGATCTTGCAGAAATTTCCCGAGAGCCGTTCGGCCAAGATCATCAGCAACCCGAACTATTTCAAGGAACTCGACGAAGAACGTACCACTGTCATGAAGTTCTATGAGAACACGTATCGGAATTACAACGGGAAGGCTTACGCCAGTGTACTGTCTGATTGTGCGAAAGCGGATACCGCCTTCAAAGTCAATCCCATCAGGGATAAATTCGGACTGCTGCGCATCATGGCCTATGCTAAACAAAATCCTGCCGATACAGCCGGACTGGTTAAATCGATCAATGATTTGATATTCAAGTACCCGGATAGTGAGGTTGCCGATCCAGCCAAAAATTTGCTGAGTTATATTCAGAAAGGCCCTTCAAGCGGATTGCACAAAGGTCCCCGTAAGATGCAGATCGGCCGTGTCGAAGAACCCAAAGAGAAGGTAGCCGGCGCATTTTTCGCTGATAATTCATCTACACACTTCTACATTACCATGGTTTCAGCAGCTAATGTCGATATCGGAAAGCTGAAGTTCAGAATATCCAATTTCAACGTCGAAAAATACAACGAGGATTTCTTCGAGGTTTCCTCGTCAGTATTCGACGACCAGCTGCAGATTATTACCGTTAAAAATTTCACCAACAAGAAGGGCGCCATGGACTATTACAAGTCTATCTCTTTGGATGATAAAGTATATGAGGGTATGAAGGAAACCGAATACCGCCATTTTGTGATCACTAAGGACAACTTTACCCGGCTGTTCAAGAATAAAAACGTGTTTGACTACTTCCAGTTCTTTACCAATAATTACCTGAAAGAATAATCCGAATAATGACGAAATCCCTTTCCATTCTCTGGGCCGATGACGAGATCGATCTTCTCATGCCTCATATTTATCTTCTTCGTGGCAAGGGATTTGAAGTGGTTACGGCCAATAATGGGGAAGATGCCATCGAGCAGGTGACCGAACGGGAATTCGACCTGATTTTTCTGGATGAGAACATGCCCGGTTTGACTGGTTTGCAGGTCCTTTCAAGGATTAAAACCATCCGGCCGAACATTCCGGTTGTCATGATAACCAAAAGTGAAGAGGAAGATATCATGGATGAGGCCATCGGTTCAAAAATTGCCGATTACCTGATCAAACCGGTCAACCCTAAACAGGTGCTGCTAACCATCAAAAAGTTTGTCGACACCAAAAGGCTGATCAGTGAAAAAACCACCTCTACCTATCAGACCGAATTCGGAAAGATCGGTATGCAGATCAGTGAGAGCCTCTCGTGGGAAGATTGGATCGAGGTTTATAAAAAGCTGGTTTATTGGGAGCTGGAGCTTAAAAGCAGTACCGACACCCCCATGGAGGAGGTGTTCAGGATGCAGAAAAACGATGCGAACCAGAATTTCATCCGCTTCATCCGTGCCAATTATGTAAAATGGTTTACGAAAGATGTCGGACAGCGGCCGCTGATGTCTCCGGATATCATGAAGCACAAGATTGTGCCTCTGATGGCGAGAAATAATCCGGTGGTCATGATCGTGATCGACAATCTCCGATATGATCAGTGGAAGGTGCTCGAACCGGTTATTTCAGAATACTACACGGTTGAACAGGATGATATCTATTTTTCGATTCTCCCGACATCCACCCAATATGCCAGGAATGCACTGTTCAGCGGGCTGATGCCGCTCGCCATCTCAAAAATGTACCCCGATATCTGGATGGAAGATTTTGAGGAGGGGAGCAAGAATATGCATGAGGAGGAACTGATCAAAAACCTGTTGACCCGCTTGCGTTTGCCGGTTAAGTTTGTCTATGACAAGATCAGCACCAATCGCGCCGGAAAAAGGTGGGTTGAGCATCCGAACGAATTGACAGATATGCCCTTATCGGTGTTGGTTTACAATTTTGTGGACATGCTGTCGCATGCCCGAACCGAGACGAACATGATCCGTGAACTGGCTGATGATGAGGCCTCCTATCGCACCCTTACGCACACCTGGTTTATTCATTCACCGCTGCTGGAGCTGCTGCGCGAACTGGCCAACAAGAAAGTGACCGTCGTGATCACCACCGATCATGGAACTACCATGGTAGAGGACCCGGTGAAGGTGATCGGTGACCGGTTGACCACGACAAACCTCAGGTATAAACAGGGTAAAAACCTGAATTACAACCCGAAAGAGGTTTTCGAAATTACCAGGCCCGAAGAGATTCAACTGCCCAAATCCAATGTGAGCACCAGCTACATTTTTGCCACCGGCGCTGATTTTTTTGCCTATCCGAATAATTACAATCATTACGTGAAGTATTACCGGAACACTTTCCAGCATGGGGGTGTGAGCCTCGAAGAGATGCTCGTTCCGTTCATAGTACTTCAACCTAAGTAACATCCGTATGAAAGAGTGGGTTTTCACAGCCAAGCGTCTGAGCGAACTCAACGGGATCGCTGCTAATGTCATCAAAGCGGCAGGCAACCACCGGGTTCTGGCATTTTACGGATCCATGGGTGTGGGCAAAACAACCCTGATCAGGGCCATCTGCAGGAGTATGAAAGTAACTATAGAGGTAACCAGTCCCACGTTTGCCCTGGTCAATGAGTATCCATCCGATAACGGGTTGATCTATCATTTTGATTTTTACCGCATTAACAAAATCGGCGAAGCTCTGGATTTCGGTATTGACGAATATTTCGATAGTGGATGCTGGTGCCTGATGGAGTGGCCCGAAAAGGTAGAGGAACTTTTACCCCAAAACGTGGTAAAGGTTATGCTCACTGAAAATCCCGATGGCAGTCGTACCATCCGGGTTGAAAATCCAGCATAACAGATTCCGGGGATATTTTGTAACTTGCTTCTCTTTAGAAGAAGATTACTGACCTATGGAAGAGACCGGAAAACCCCTGTCATTTTTTCAACACGGGATGATGCCTAAGGAGGAGACTCTGGATCGTGAAAAAAAGGGAAAGCATTTTGTGATCGGAGTTCCCAAAGAATCAGATTCTCAGGAAACGCGCATCCCGCTTACGCCGCAGGCAGTATTACTGTTGGTTGAAAATGGGCACCGGGTACTGATCGAACGTGGAGCGGGCAATGGGGCCAAGTTTTCGGATCATGATTATTCCGAGGCCGGCGGGGAGCTTTTTGACAATAAGTCTTCCGTTTTTGAAGCTAACATCATCCTGAAAGTATCTCCGCTCACCCAGCAGGAAATCGAGCTGCTCTCCACCGGAAAAACAGTCATTACAAGCCTCAGCCTGGCTACCCGTGACGAGCTTTATTTCCAGGAGCTGATCCGCCGTAAAGTCACAGCAATTGCTTTTGAACTCATTGAGGACGAGGCACAGGAAATGCCGGTCCTTCGCTCGATGTGTGAAATTGCCGGAACGGTGGCAATGAATATCGGGTCGGAGCTGCTCAGTAGTTCCAGCAATGGTAAAGGGATACTGCTCGGCGGTATCACCGGGATTACCCCGGCCGAGGTGGTGA
>JAQWAJ010000213.1 GCA_028707745.1 Bacteroidales bacterium
AAACTATTTCGGCCTGCGTCTGAGTTATGGGGTCTCTCCTGATGACAACCGGAATCTGATCGATTCCAATCAGAAACTGGCATTGAAAACCAAATCGGTACGTTTGGAATACAATCATATTTTTAACCGCCTCTGGATTCTGAACACTGGCCTGGTATGGGGCAATGAAGAACTTCAATCCGGAGTGTATGCAAGCTTTTACACGTTCAATATCAGTTTAATGCGATTATTCTAAAACGACCATGGTTAACCTCAGGGAACCGGTTCAGCTTATCTTTAGATCACTCAGGAGGTTTCTCAGTCTGAGCCTGATTCTGGCATCGATGATTTTCATGGTACGGCTGTATGAGTTTGTGCTGACCGCCACTATTTCACATTACCCGCCCGGAAGCGTAACTTATATGCTGATCGGTTTGAAATATGATCTGATATTATACCTGAGGATTTCCGCCATAATGATAGTTCCTTACCTGATCATCGCCTATTTCAATCAAAGAGCCGCCAAATACTTCTTTGTTGTCACAAGCATCTTGCTGATACTTTGCGACATATTGCTTGTTAAATACTTCTCCACAGCGCGGGTACCGCTGGGAGCGGATTTGTTTGGCTACTCGTTCAAGGAGACTCAGCACACCGTAGCCGCCTCTGGCGAACTCCGATTTGGCCATTATTTTCTGATCATCCTCTATCTGGCTGTGATGGTCAGGGTTTTCATCAGACATGTCTATTTCCGGTTAAAACCATGGATGATGGCAGCATTAGCGTTACTGATGTGCTGTTCATGGCTTCCTTCGAAGAGTTTTCGCCTTAACCCATCGGATTTTGATAATGAATTCAGCAGGTTTGTCGCTACCAACAAACTCGACTTTTTTATTCAGGGCATGGCAGACCGATACTTGACCCACGAAAATTCGGGTTCCAAAAAATTTACATTCGAAACCCTTACTTTATCTCCCGAAGGAAACCCTTTCATCTATGTAGATCCGGAATTCCCATTCCTTCACACCGAAACCACGCCTGATATCCTGGCTGACTGCTTCAATCTTGGATCAATTCCACCCAACCTGGTATTCATCGTTGTCGAAGGGCTGGGTCGTGCCTATAGCGGCGAGGGAGCTTATCTGGGAAGTTTCACTCCATTTCTGGATTCGTTGATGCAAAAAAGTCTTTATTGGGAAAACTGCCTGAGCACTTCCGGAAGAACATTTCAGGTTTTGCCATCCCTTTTA
Source organism: Bacteroidales bacterium (assembly GCA_028707745.1). Lineage (GTDB taxonomy): Bacteria > Bacteroidota > Bacteroidia > Bacteroidales > UBA12481 > UBA12481. The sequence continues at coordinate 1,230 of JAQWAJ010000213.1, forward strand.
GCTTCAGCTCCGTTTGGTGATCATGGATTTGCAGCGCTGGGTGAAAATATGCCTGATCATCTCAGTTTGATCAGTATTCTCAAAAAGCAAGCCGGTTTTACCACCTCGTTCGTCTATGGGGGTGATGCTCAGTTTGATAATATGGATATTTTCCTTCATCGACAGGGAATTGATCAAATCATTGAAGGTCGGAATTTCGGTTCAGCATTTACTACACTGCCAGTATCTGGCAAGGGATTTACCTGGGGATATTGCGATCTCGATATTTTTAAAAAGTATCTCGAAAACTTGAAATCCAGTCAGGATTCCCTCCGAACGGATGTTTTACTCACGCTTGCTATGCACGATCCGTTCAATGTTCCAGATCAGGAAATCTACAATCAAAAATTTATCGGGAGATTGGATGATCTGAAACTGAGTGATAAAGCCAGAGCGTTTAATAAGCAATATTCCAAGCAGTTAGCCAGTGTCCTTTATTTCGATGAGGCACTTCGATATTTCTTCAATGAGTTCAGTAAATTAAAATCGTTCGCCAATACCATTTTCATAATCACCGGAGATCACCGGATGCCCGAAATACCTATCGCTACACAGATCGACCGGTTCCATGTGCCGCTGGTCATTTACTCCCCGCTATTGAAAAAATCAGAGAAATTCTCTGCCGTTGTTACGCATTTCGATATTACTCCATCGATTGTTGCCCTGTTTAACGGTAAAAATTATATTACCCGACCATCAGTATCTTCATGGATCGGTCACGGACTCGACCATTCAGTCAGCTTTCGAAGTCTGAACTCCTACCCTCTGATGAGAAATACCAATGAAATTGTTGATTATCTGGGCTCCAATTTGTTTTTATCGAATCAGATCCCTTACCGGGTTTACCCTAATCTGGACATCGAACCCATTGAAATGTCAGACACGGTATCCCATTTAATCACTGAATTAAACAACTTTAAAAGAATAAACCAGTATGTCTGTCTGAACAACAAGTTGATTCCGGATTCCATCAAAATCGGACCACAACACAAGCAACAGCCTGATAACAATTTGAAAAAATGACTATTACAAGAACATTATATGCACATTTAAAAATTTCATGTATGGTGGTCGGAATGATGTTAACCATGGGTTCCTGTTTAAAGGATCTGGAATTCATGGATGATATTGATTCTTTTGACAATCAGAAAAACACTGATATACTGCGTGTTGGGGCGAACATAATCAGTTTTGTTCCGGCATCCGGAGCTTATTATCCGGGTGATAGTGCAACTTCGGAACTTACTTTCCGGAATATCGGTATAGAAACATGGACCTTTTGGGTGGGATGCAGTGTGCAGGATAAATGTGGGGTGTGGTATGATATACCTTCAAATCCGGTAACATTACGACCTGGTCAAACCTCGCCTGTTCAAAGGAAATCATGGAAAGTACCAACCGATTCAAAAATTACTTCCGGATCCTATTCCATAAGGATGGCCGTCTGGAAGTATCAGCCTGAAAAGGATCTGGCAATCCCGTTCAGGCTGAGTTGGAGGGAGCGGAAATCAGCATTCCTCGCTTATAATTTTATCGACAATTTCACATTTTTCAACAGCTCCGTATGGACTAAGCCGAACCATAAAACGCCAGGTGGTTTAGGATGGTTTCGTCCGGAAAATGTCAGTATTGCAGACGGACAGCTGGCACTCAGGTTTCCCGCAAATACCCGTCATGGAGGTGAAATACAATCCCAAAATTCTCATCTGTACACTTACGGAACTTTCAGGGCTAAAATTATGTGCCCGATACTTCCGGGCACCATTACAACTCTATTCTCTTATCAGGGTGTCGATTTCGGAGATGAAATCGATATTGAAATCTGGAATGACGGTAGCAAAAAGGTTGGCTTTACCTTATGGAAGCTGGAAATCAGCAGCATTACCAAAGAGCCGGTTTATAACCATACCATTCTGCTGGATTTTGATCCGTCCAGCGGGTTTCATGAATACCGAATCGATTTCTTTCCGGATAGAATCAGCTGGTATATTGATGGCATCGTCAAAGACAAGATCTATGCAAACGAGATTTTTCCCACGCATGCGATGTATTTAATGGCCAATATCTGGTGGCCCAATTGGGCAGGTTGGGATATATACAAGCCTGTTTCAACCGATCGGTTTGCTTATTTCGATGGCATACAGCATTAAGTGCGAGCGCAGCTCGCCCCAACTCAGCGTATCGGGTATTGGGTATCGGGTTTCGCGTTACGCGTTTCGTTCTTCCGGTCTCCCTATTTCCCTCCGGCCGGCAGTTTTTCAAGCCACCAGTTGGTCCACAATGTCCGCAGATGTTTTGAGGTGCCTTCGCGTTCATAAATTCCATGCGAGCGCATCGGATACTCCATCATCGAGAATTGTTTCTGATTTTTCACCAGCTCGTTGACCAACACTTCGCAATTCTGATAATGAACATTATCGTCACCCGATCCGTGAATGAGCAACAGATTTCCTACGAGGTTTTTCGCGAAGTTAACCGGTGATCCGTCGCGATAGCCATCCGGATTATCGTCAGGTAGCCCCATGTATCTCTCCTCGTAAATGGTGTCATAAAATCTCAGGTTCGACACAAACGCAACTGCAATACCGGTTTTGTAAATCCCGGGGTATTTAAACATGCAGTGCAGGGTCATTGAACCGCCCCCACTCCAGCCATACACGCCAATTCTTTCCGGATCGGCAAAAGCGTATTTGCTGATGATGGCTTTGGCAGCAGCAGCCTGATCTTTGGCAGCAAGAATACCGATCTGCCGATAGATACTTTTGCGCCACTCGCGTCCCCTGGGTGTTTTGGTACCCCGGTTATCCACGCTCATAATCACATAGCCTTTTTGAGCAAGATATTGATTATAGAGGTCGCCTCCTGACCAGCTATCCTGAACAGTAGCAGAAGCCGGCTCACCATAAATATTAAATATAACAGGATACTTTTTTGAGGGATCGAAGTCGTAAGGCTTAATCATATAGCAATCCAGTTCAACACCCGGTTCAACCGGAACTCTGAAAAACTCTTTTTGCCGAATCCTGAGGTCCGCCACCCTGCTCTTAAGTTGGTCGTTATTTTCAAGAATTCTGATCGTTTTATGGACTGGTAACGACACCAGACTAATCGTTGATGGCGTTTTCGAATTCGAGTAGCTCTCGATGGCAAATTTGGCATCCGGCGATATCTGGTAACTATGCTGACCGGACTGATTTACCGGGCTGATTCTTTGGGGCTTGAGTTTCCCGTCTAATTTGCTCCGATAGAGATAACGTTGGATCGGATTATCAGGGGATGCGATAAAATATACAAATCCACCAGATCGGAAGAG
>JAQWAJ010000214.1 GCA_028707745.1 Bacteroidales bacterium
TGCCATGAAAACAAAATCCGCCTTTTTAACGTTTTTTATTCTGATAGGCATTCTTTCTGTAAACCAGGGAGTTGCCCAGATTCAGGACGACCGGTTTTTGCCGCAGCTGACTGCATTTGCAGCCGAAACCCAACAGTGGAATGAGGGTTATTCAAGGAGTACCGGGCAGAATGATTTTACCTATTCGGGGCTGAGGCCGGGCCTTTCCGACTGTTTATTAACCCGCTGCTCGACGGGCGATATGGCCATCGAATGGGAAACACCGCCGGTTGGAGCCAACGTGAAAGGTGGAGCCGGCTTTGTGTGGCTGGCGGCCATCGATATCACCAAGGAGAAGCATGTTTTTGATGTTTTTATCGATCAGGTAAAACGGTTCCAGATTACCTCAGCCAATGGAATGTCATGGGAGATCTCCAATCCCGATGGCGGTCGCCTGCGATTTGTCCCGGTTAAGAACGACCCTTACTGGGAGGCCCACGGGTACATGTCGCTTTGGGCGCCCGAAAAATGGCTGACCTCCGGAAAGCCGATCTCCATAAAGATTGTCGGGGAAAAAGAAAACAACAACAGCTGGATCATTGTGTACAAGGCAAAGGATGCCCAATCCTATCTGCAAAACTCGTTTAAATGCGAAACCCGGGCAACGGTCACTATTCTCAAAAAGGAGAACGGTTGCCGGTTCGGGATTGTGGTTCCTGCAAAATACATCGGTCAGGAGCTGGTTTTAACCACCGGTAAAAAATCTTATAAATTGAAGGTGGAAGCCAGTGGCGATCAGGGTAAAGCAATTTTATCCATCAATAAAAACCTGGATAATCAATCTGTTCTGATAACAGATGATTTTGGCGAAATGGTTTATCTCAGCTCAGTTGCTTCACCAAAAAGTGAAAGTTTTCTGATCAAAGATGCGATCTTACGCAGCGAGGTATCCACCCTGGCGGATGGGTCCATCGAGATAAAAGCAACACGGGATTTCATGCCTCAGGGATTTTCATCGCTGACTGCGCTGGCCGGTTCGAAACTGGCAGGCGGTAAGGTGCTTTTAATGAATTCGAGTCATCAGGATATTGCCTGGATGGATTCGCCGGAAAAGTGTGTGATTGAGCGGGATACGATGTTGCTGACTCCGTTGTACAACAGGGCGATAAACGATGCCTCTTATCGGTTCGACATCGAGGATGCGCTCATGTTGAAGGAGTTCATTCAGCGCCATCCCGATAAAAAGGAGGGGATCAGCCGGATGCTGAAAAACGGACAGCTCTCGTGCGGATCAACGTTTATCCAGCCTTATGAGGAGATGTACTCAGGTGAAGCGTTGGCCCGGCAGCTCTATCTCGGAGCCCGCTGGTTGAAAAAGGAATTCGGCTATTCGGCCAATACCTACTGGAACCCTGACGTCCCGGGAAAAACGCTGCAAATGCCGCAAATATTGAGCAAGGCTGGTACCAAATATATGCTGATCAGCCGGTTCGAAAAGGGAGTTTACAACTGGTACAGTCCCGATGGCTCTTTTGTGACCACCTACTCTCCCGGCCACTATTCCGCGGATTTTCCGGCATTGCACAAGGATTTTCCGTTTGCATCCGATTATATCGCCGGAAGTCTCACAACCTGGGATAAATACTATGCGGCAAATTCCCCCGGTAAGGTGGTTCCGCTGTTTTCCGACTGGGATATGAGTCCGGCCAACGATTACGGCAAGATCATCAATACCTGGAATCATCTCCGGAAAATAGAATCCGGCAGCCAGGTGGTCACTGATCTGGCTTTGCCAAAAATCGAGTTGACGTTAACACCCGATTTTATCAAAACCTTTAGCGCCCGGGCGGGCAATATTCCTTCGGTGAAAGGGGAGCGGCCGGCTGTCTGGCTTTACATTCACGGACCAACGCATGAAAAAACCATCAAAACGAGTCGTGAAGGGGATATCCTGCTAACCGTGGCGGAGAAATTTGCAACCATCAATGCCATGATCGACGGCTCATTTTCAGGTTATCCCGGGCAGCAGTTGTCGGCAGCCTGGGAATCAAAGATTTACCCCGATCACGGATGGGGCGGAAAGCATGGCGATATTACCGATGCTATGTTTGCCGAGAAATATCAGTTTGCCAAAAGCGAAGCGGAGAAGGTCATCAAAAAGAGTATCACCGCGATCTCATCGAAGATTAAAACGGTGGACGAACACGGCATTCCCGTTACGGTTTTCAACAGTCTGAGCTGGAAACGGTCGGACCCGGCCAGCGCTGCCCTGGTTTTCGATCCGGCGAAGGTGAAGAGTGTCACCCTGACCGATGCCGGCGGTAAAGAGGTTCCGGTACAGCTGTCAAACGCCCAATATTATGCCGATGGTTCCATCAAATCAGCAGTGATTCAGTTTATTGCAACCGATGTTCCTTCGATTGGGTACAAAACCTATTATGTAAATACTTCAGGCAAAGAGCAGCTGAAACCTACATCGACCTCGGGTAATTCATACGAAAACCAGTATTATAAAATCGAACTGGCCGATGGCGGCTTATCGGCCATTTTCGATAAGGAACTGAATAAAAACCTGATTAATAATAAAAAATTCAATGCCGGCGAGGTGTTTACCATGCACTCTGAGGGTAATGGGGCCGGTGAGTTTGCCGATATTCAGCAACCGGATATGGAGGGATATGATAAGGCCGGGAACTATCGCGCCAGTTGGAAAATCCTGGAAAGCGGTCCGGTTTATACCAGTTTCATCAACCGGCAGCCCATCAGAAATGCGGTGGTAGAGGAGAAAATCATCGTTTATAATGATTTAAAAAAGATCGATTTTGAGATTGCTCTGCTGAATTATGAGGGGATCCTTTACCGCGAGTACCGGATGGCTTTGCCGGTGAACATGAACGACGGACAGGTAAGCTATGAGGTACCTTACGGGGTGGTGAATGTTGGGAAAGACGAGATCAGGGGCGCTGCTGGCGAGCGTCATCAAACTAATTGTGCAGATATTCATCCAAGGGGAATCGAGAACTGGATCGGGATCAGCAACAGTGAGTTTGGAGTTACCCTTAGCTCGGGTGTGGCCGTAGCCGATTATATCGATCCAACGGGTCAGCCTTCAGGTTCACCGATTTTGCAGCCCCTGCTGCTGGCTTCGCGCAGGAGCTGCCATGGGGAGGGTAATGAGTATCTGCAAACAGGTGACCATCACTTTTCGTTTTCCCTGACCTCGCATAAGCCAGGCTGGGAAAATGGCTTCCGGTTTGGCCGCCAGGCTAACGAAAAGCTGCTGGTGGTGGTTGATGCACCACCGTACCAGTCGGCATCGCTGCCCGAGGAGATGAGTTTTTTCAATATGCAGAATGACAATCTGGTTATCTCGGCCATCAAAAAGGCGGAGGACGACAACGGTGTTGCCATCCGGATGTACGACCTGTTCGGTAAGGCCACGGAATTGAATCTGAAATGTTTTAAACCACTCAAAGAGCTGTCGAAGGCCAATCTGATTGAAGAAAAAACAAGTACCGTTCCGATGAAAAACGGCGTAATCTCTACGCAGATAGGCGCTTATAGCATCGAAACAATTATTGTCAACTAATGAACAAAATACTTTTAAGGTGTACGTTTGCCGCTGCCCTGGGCGGACTCCTGTTTGGATATGACACGGTGATCATTAACGGAGCCATGACCGATCTGGTCAGGTACTTTCAGCTGAGTCCCGCACTGCAGGGATGGACCGTGAGTTCAGCGCTGATCGGGTGTATCCTCGGCACTTTGCTGGTGAGCAAACCGGGCGACAAATACGGGGTGCAGCTGGTGATGCAGGTATTGGCCCTGATGTTTTTTACCTCGTCGGTGGGATGCTGTTTCGCTCCCAACATCAGTCTGTTTATCGGATTCAGGTTTATCGGGGGACTCGCCATCGGGGGTTCCTCGGTACTTTGCACCACCTACATTGCCGAGATTTCCCCGCCGAAGCACCGGGGTGTGCTGGCTGCAACCTTTCAACTGGCCATTGTTTCCGGCATTTTGTTGTCGCTGGTGTCGAATTATCTGCTGCTCGACAGTGGTGAAAAGAACTGGCGCTGGATGCTTTTAACGGGTGCACTGCCGGCCATCGCCTTCTTCTTCATGCTCCTGTTTATCCGGAAAAGTCCGCGCTGGCTGGTGAAAATGGGCCGCATCGAGGAGGCAAAAAAGAACATTCAGGATCTCTCGTCCAATGAGATAGATACCGATAAAACACTCGCTGAAATTCGCGAATCTATTAATAATGAGTCGATTGGAAAGAAAATAAATCTATTTAAAAAACCCTACCGCAAGATCATTATCATCGGGATACTGGTTGGTGCATTTAATCAGCTCACCGGTATCGGGATCGTATTTTATTACTCTTCACAGATATTCAATATCGCCGGTTTTTCGAGCAGTTCCTCGATGGCCCAGAGCGTGATTTTGGGGGTAACCAACCTGATTTTCACTTTGGTGGCGATGGCCATTATCGATAAGGTCGGGCGGAAGAAGATGCTGCTGTTTGGTCAGCTGGGGATGGTTCTGGTGCTGGGGTTGTTCGGGTACGGACTGCTCA